>CASBQE010000385.1 GCA_949127665.1 Synechococcales cyanobacterium PMM_0083 | reverse complement strand
ATTTCCAATAATGTCTATTGAATGGAGAAATCAGTTTGCCCATGATGGACAGATTCCGTCAACTGTAACTTATCAGGAGGTTATTGACTCCTACTTTGCGGGGAAAGAGATTGTACATTGTTTATCTGCAACTATGCATTGTTAGAGCATTCACAATTATGCTGGCAAATTGCGTAGCATAGCAACCCACTTGAACCCGATCGCCGAAAGAGTGTCTATGAAATCGAAAGGCGATCGCCCAATATCCAAATGCCAGCCGTCATAACAAGAGAGAAAGGTGAGACATGCAGCAATCGTAAGAGCAGATGCTGCAATGATCGAGTGGGGCGATCGCCTAGTTTCAAGCAATTAGTCGAAGATCTCAGAACCCCTCCTAAAAAATTCGGGCATTGCTGAATCTGGAAATGAAATTTGTAGGCGCAATCCCTTGTGGTTGCCCTCGATCTCCGTCAGGATAGGCAAAAGACCTACCCCTACAGTCAAAAATCATCCTTGCATTCAGCAACGCCAAAACTCGTTGATGCTAATTATCCCAATTCAAGATTTAGCAAATAAACGATACCTATCCTCACTGCGCCATAATTCAGCTATTCTGACAAGAGGTTATTGGCTCAGTCCTTTCAGTGAGTGAAACGGGTTCTATTTCTAGTTTATGGATTTGGAGTCAACGGTTTTTGGCGGCAGTCTTGCTCGGTGGGCAAGTAGTCGTTCGTCTATTCACCGGGCGGATTCATCGGCGCAATACGCTAGAGCAAATGGCGATCGCGGGTCCTGCTTCTTTATTAATTGTGTTGATGACTGCCATTTGTATCGGCTTAGTCTTCACCATTCAGGTCTCTAGGGAATTTATTAATTTGGGTGCAGAAAGTGCAGTAGGCGGGGTATTGGCGATCGCGCTCAGTCGTGAGTTGTCTCCCGTACTCACCGCCGTCGTGGTGGCAGGTCGGGTTGGGTCAGCGTTTGCAGCCGAACTAGGAACCATGCGCGTTAGCGAACAAATTGATGCGCTGTATGTGCTCAAAACAGACCCAATTGAGTATTTGGTCATTCCACGAGTGCTTGCTTGCTGCATCATGTTGCCATTGCTGACGGTTTTTTCGTTATTCATCGGTTTGGGCAGCGGCTATCTGGTGGCAACCAACGTATACGGGATTTCGCAAACCCTATTTTTAGAGTCAATCCAAAATTTTCTCAAGCTATGGGATTTATTTAGTGCCCCGATTAAATCTCTCGTTTTCGGGGCAATGATCGCGGTGATTGGCTGTAGCTGGGGGCTAACGACTACGGGAGGAGCAAAAGGCGTGGGGCAATCTACTACGACCGCTGTAGTAACCTCTCTGCTGGCGATTTTTATTAGCGACTTTCTCCTATCTTGGGTGATGTTTCAGGGCTTGGGCACTTCTACAATCACTGGAATGTAACTTGGCGATCTTCTGGCTGCTGACATCTAAGTGACCCCATACAATAAAAGAGTCAATCCATATAAATTGTGATTACCGTGACGACTGCTCCTTCTCCAAGCTCTGACTCAACAGTTGAACTCTTACCCAGTTTTTGGGTGCCCAGTGGTTTGATACTTTTAGCGCTGCCGCTGCTTTGGGTGCAGGTTTGGGCAAGTAGCGCGATCGCCGTTTTTGGTCTGTTTCTGTTTATTCAGGCGGCTACTTTAAGGCTGCGGTTTACCCCATCTGATTTAGATATTTATCGGGGCGAAAGCTTGATCCGGCGCTTTCCCTATCAAGAGTGGCAAAACTGGCGCATATTTTGGACTCCGGTTCCCATCTTGTTTTATTTTAAAGAAGTCAACAGCATTCACTTTCTGCCAGTTTTGTTTGACCCTAAAATGTTACAAACTTGCCTGGAAGCCCGCTGTCCTCGGATTTCCTAGCGCTACTCCCTAACCTGTGCTTTTCCCCTTTACTACAACATAAACTGGCTATGACTCCCAATGAATTCCCCCTTGACACTACAAAAACCGAAGAATCACTGGGGATTCAGGAAGCCTCAATGCGATCGCTGATCGATCAAGAAGTCACCGCTTTACCGGGCGGGAATGAAACGGCTGAAGCGGCGATTGCTGAAAATACTGTGATTGCAAAAGTTCCGTTTGGCGGAGTTGCCCCGGTGGATTTGGAGCAGCGGATCGCAGAGTTGCAGCGTCAGGAAAAGGCATTGCAGCAAAATATTACTCAGCTACAAGCCACGAAGTCTGAATTGCAAGGGCAGATGACCGCGACTCAAGCGGCGATCGCGTCTCTGCTTCAGGAGGGCTTGAAAGAACTGGAACAGCGGAAGCGAGATTTGCAAATCACCGTAGAACAGCTAGAGCGCCGCCAAGAACGAATTCGGGCTGAAATGCGAACCACGTTTGCTGGAACCTCTCAAGATCTTGCCATTCGAGTCCAAAGCTTCAAAGAATACTTGGTTGGCAGCCTTCAAGATTTAGCACTCGCTGCCGACCAGCTTGAGCTAACCAAGTTCAAAGAACCGGAAAAGCCTCCCATCCCTATTGCCGTGGCGGCGATGACCCCGCAAACTCCTACGCCCAAATTTGCCGATGAGAGCTTTGAAGGTCAAACCAAAAAGATTCGCAGTTTGATCGATCAATATCGCAGTCGTCCAGATTATTACGGTTCTCCTTGGCAGCTACGGCGCACCTTCGAGCCGATCCATGCAGAACGGGTTTCTAACTGGTTTTTTACCCAAGGTGGGCGGGGTGCCCTGCGCACGATGGGCAGTCGATTGCAAAATATTTTGATTACTTCTGCCATTGTTTCGGTGCTGCAAGAGCTATATGGCGATCGCCAAACCACGTTAGTCTTAGCCGATTCTCCCGAACGACTGGGCGAATGGCGCAGAGGCTTACAAGACTGCTTGGGCATTACTCGCAGCGACTTTGGACCCGATCGCGGCGCGGCATTGTTTGAAGATGCCTTCGTGCTGTCTCAAAAAGCCGATCGCATGGTTAAAGACGGCTTGCTCCCCCTCGTGGTAATCGACGAAACCGAAGAGCAAATTGATCTCACCCTACTGCAATATCCCCTCTGGCTAGCCTTTGCCCCCAATCCTCAAGCTCCTAGTTACTCTAACTACTAAAATTTAATCGCGAGGGTTAGGAACTCGGAGCCAGAACGGGATAATATCGGGTAAGTTTTCCTCAGAAAAACGCTCCTAACTCCAAATCTCCCTATGTTTCTTTGGCTGACGCTCAATGGTTTATTTTTGCTAGCTGCCTACCTGCTGGGATCGTTGCCCAGTGGCTATTGGGCGGGTCTCCTAGTAAAAGGGTTTGATATTCGAGAGCAAGGGTCTGGCTCCACGGGGGCGACGAATGTGTTGAGGACGGTTGGCAAACTGCCCGCGCTGATTGTGCTGCTGGTGGATATTCTTAAAGGATCAGCCGCGATCGCCCT
>CASBQE010000384.1 GCA_949127665.1 Synechococcales cyanobacterium PMM_0083 | reverse complement strand
TTGGCAGGAGTCCATTGAATTGGAAAGGCGACTTCTTGCAAAACTGCATCAGTTTCCCGTTTAAGCACCCGCAAATCGTTTTGAGTAATTTCGCGTTGGTTGAGGTTATTGATCGCTGAGTTTTGAGTCAAATTGGCAGCCCGCTGGGTGATCACTTGGCGGAGATCTCCATCTCCTGATAACCGTCCAATAATATGAAATGTGTCTGCATTCGAGAGCAGGGCAATGCTGAAACCAATCATGATGGCAACACCCTTGGCATTTCGTTTGTAAACGCCGGATGCCCGATTCATCGAGCGATCAAACCAAACCGATACCTCGTTTCTAAATTGGTTAATCTGCTTTTCGGTTTCTTGCACTTTTGTTTGGGCACGTCTCGCTAAGATTGCCAAACTCTGTTTAACAGAGGATGGAACCCGGCTCAACAAATCCTGAATTTGATCGTAAGACTGATAATTACGATAGATTTTGCGTTGCTCCAGCGTCAGCTTATTCAAAGCGGTGTTAATGCATAATTGCCGCTCTTCATTAGAGAGCTTACCTAACGAGTATTTGACAGAATCCAGCAGGGCTTCTGAAAGCGGTTTCCCAGGTTGGATGACATATTTATATCTGGGCTTATCTTTGGGCTTGTCTTTGCGATCAAGCCGATTCTCTGATTGAAGCTGACGATGAAATAAGCACTTGTCAGCCTCAAGTTGTTCGGCAAGATCGGTCGTGACTTTCAACACGATTTGCTGATAAATTTTCCAGCCTCTATAGGCTTGTTGGTAGGCTTTTTGTTCTGCTGGAGAGAGGCTACTCAGTGCAGTTTCTACATAGGCTTGATATTCCGTTTTAAGTAAATCATCTTGGGTGAATTGACCCATCACCGGGGCAATTGATCGATCTGTTTCGCTGGCGCGGATCGCCTTGGGATTTGGTGATTCAGCAAATTCAGCCTGATCGGTCGTGGATGTGGGGTCAATGATCGGTGGTTCTGAAATAGCGGGGGGAATCCGGGTGATCGGCGGAGCAGCGCCTGGAGAGAATGGCGGAATCTCTTTAATGTGTATCGGAGTAGCGCCAGAGTCTGCATCAGAGTCTGGGTCTGATGGCGCTGGGTCAGTCATTGAATCAGAGGGAGATGGCAGTTCAGCGATCGCTAAGGTAGGAATCGTTATTTCTGCGGCAGCAACACCAACGTTAGAGGGTTCGTTGGGTATTGTGGGCAGATCGTTATTTTGGGTGCCTATTAGCGCACTAATTTTACTGGTGAGTTCTCTCAAAAAAGGCTCAAGTTCTTTTGGTTTTGTACCTGCTTGATAGGTGGCGGCAATATCTTGGTAGGCACCTTCAATTTCTTGATAGGTCGTGCTGGTGCGGTCAAATATTTCGGCAATTTCTAATAAGCTGGGCTTGAGTTTGCCAGCGGCGATCGCGCGTTCACTCTTATCACCAAATGTGCTCGATCGCAGCGCATCCAAACGCTTTTTAAAGTAGGTAAGCTGTTTAAAGTAGATAAGCTGTTGTCGCTCAATCCCAGGTAAATCAGTCCCAGGTAAATCAGTTGGACTTGCCGCTTCATTTGAAGCCTTTGGCATCATAGATTGAACTAATTCTCCAATTTGGTTCACATAAAGGTCGAGCGCTTCTCGCAATCGCTCCACACAAGTTTCTAGATTTGCTTCTCCTGATTTAAAGTCTCTTAAGATGTCGTCATATTCTTCCACAAGCACCAAAAAATCTGGATTGGCGCTGTTGAGAGTCAACATCGCGATCGCGTCTGCCCCACTTTGATTCGGCGGTTGAGCTAAATTCTTCGCTTTCCCTGCCAACACCCGAATGCTCCCTTTTTCCCAGTTATCTTTTAATTCAAATTCCTGCTCAGTCGGAAGGATAATCGTGTGTTTAATATTTCCAGCTTCTTGAGTTAATTCCTCAATGTTGTAAAGTCCAACAATCCGAAAAATAAATTTTTCAAGTCGAATTTCTGTCAGCTTATCAACCAGCGTTGACATACCTAATTGTTCAAATAGTGCCGTTGAAAATGTTTCTGGCGAAATATAAGAAGGCGCGGTTGATGCTTTGCCAAAAACCCCTTCACCGGGATAAAGAATTCGATAGACAGTATGACCCACATTGCCCAACAGTCCTCTTGACCCTTGGTTGATATTTTTAATCAGCGGATCACTATAAATTGATTCAATAAAATTCTTAATTTCTTCAGCGTCTTCAGTGTCTTCAGTTCCATATCCACCTGACAACAGATTTTGGATAGATTCTCTTAAGTGTTTTGCTCGCCATTGCAATAGGGTAGAAACAAGCTCTTGAATCTCGGATGCAAGCAAACTAAAAATCAGGTAAACAAATACCAACCCGATCGCAATATCCAACACAACGGGCAAATTCATACCAGCACACCTTGATTGTAAACAGCACTCATTCGAGAAAAAGGCATTTGGACTATAGGCGAGGAATGTTGCCTCACCTTAATGTCTTAAATAAACTTAAACTGAAAAAGCGATCGCCCACCATAATTTAGGGGCGATCGCTCTAATCAAAAAAAATCTAACTGGCAATGTAGCTTCAACGACCAGCAGTTGCTAAGGTTTTAATGTAGGGCACTACTGAACGTTGCTTAGAATTGAGACCCAATTGTAGCTCCAAGTCAGGTACTTCTTGCCAGCAATGGGGACAAAACCAATAAATTGAGCCATGACGAGCATGACGAAGCACTTTGGCAGAACAACATGGGCAAGTAATCATAGCTACCTTTTAAAATTTTATTAAAGTAAACTGCTGTGATATTCAGCAAGAAATTGATGGTTTAAAACCCACATTCCCAAGATAAAACAAGATTAAAAAAGAAGTTTGAGAGAACAATCAGTCGAAAGGATATTCTCTAGTAATTTCACTGAATTTAAACTATTTATGTATGTATATTTTAATGCCAGAAAATATTTAAAGCCGCTCAGATTCAGTCATTTGCGAACCTTCAAGCGGTAACAAGTTTGTTCTCAAAAGAAATACAACTTTGTCTAAAGATTTATTTTATTCACTTTTTTGTAACAATCCGAAGGATTTATTCAAGCTATTTAATAATTTCCAATCTGTGAGCTTCAGACGATTAAGCTTCAAACACTGTAGACAAGGCTTGCTGGATTAATCAAAGTTAGGTTTCACCTCAATAGTTCGACGATCGCTTTTGCTAAATACGCATATTGAACAGGATGATTATAAATCTGAGCGGAAATGCAAACTTGCCGCCGCATCGGCTGCCCTCATGGAATAATCGGCACTTCAATACATCCACTAACTGCGGATTTGTGGTCATCTGAGCCAAAATCCTCAACGCAATACAGTGGATTAAACCGAGACTAATCTCAAATGATCGACTACTTTATCTAAAACTCCCCAGGCTGGATTCGAACCAGCGACCGATCGATTAACAGTCGATTGCTCTACCACTGAGCTACTGAGGATTACAACGCGCTTCTTATCGTAGCGACAAGTTGCTCGTTTTGACAAGGCTTTTTAGAAAAATAGGAAATGATGAATTGCGAATGACGAATTGTGAATGCCCAACAGGGCTGTATGGCGAATGGATAAAAGTGACGCGCCGGACACTCAGCACTCCCGACTCACAATCCCTGACCATTGTGCTTTCTTTTCACGGCTGCGGCGATAGGAAAAGAAATAGCTAGGTTCCTGATAGGTGCAGTGGGGCGCGATCGCGATTTGATCGGGGCTGATGCCCAATTGAGTTAGCTGAAGGGCATTAACTTGGCGCACATCTAACCGTGCCCGTCCGGGTTCGGGGTCGTCGAAGACTGGAGAGTTTGGCATTTGGCGGAGATGGGCGATCGCGTCCGGTAAATTGCTTAAATCAATCGGGGCGATCGTGGCTCCTACTTGTGCTGCCACTTGTTCAGATACTTGATAAACTTCTCCTGCGATCGCGGGACCCATGGCAACCCGCAAATTTTTTAGGTGACTGCCCTGAGACTGCAACTGAGCGATCGCCTCAAGCACAATTTTTTGGGCTGTTCCACGCCATCCTGCATGAACGGCGGCAACCTGTCCCGTCAGTTCATCCGCAATCAGCACGGGCGTACAGTCAGCGCTACAGACCCATACTGCTTGATGCGATTGCTCTGTTATCAATCCATCGGCAGCAGGCGGCTCTAAGGACTTTACGATATTTGGGTCGCCTGTCTCAATCTGAGAGGGTGTGAGAATCACGTTGCCGTGTACTTGCTTAACTCGATAGGATGCAGCGGATGGTTGCAGGACTAATGTCAGATCTTCCGGCAATTGAGGGTGACACTGTTGGGTAAAAAAGCCGTGTTTCCAGGAATCTAAAAGACTGCAAGTCAGATAAGGGAGGTCATTCCAGGTACGCCACTGCCAAGTATGCATAAATCATGTGCCATCAAGGGTTCAAGTCTATGCTACCGTAGCAGCCTGTGATCATTGCTGGCATTGCGATCGCTGGCGAACTCCGAACCCAGTTAAATCTTGCTCAAGCCACGAGAGGACAAGAGATGTAGATTAACTCTGCCATGAGATTTGACTAAAGCCGGGTACAATCAACCTGGGCTATTTGCTGTATGGTTTACTGGAGCGTTTTGATGACAACATCGGAACTTTGCAGCCCTGAAGATCGACAGTCTGGTGTGAGCGTGTTGTCTTGGAATCTGAAATAATGACAGACGAAAAAACGGGCAAATCTACCTCCGAGCAAGCTAAATGCCGCTTTTGGCTGATCCAAGCAATGGTATGGATTGGCGGAGTGAGTGCACTCAGTGGTGGCATGGCGATCGCGCAATCTCCTACAAGCGATCCATTCTCAGCAACGCCATCCCCTCAACCCATCGCTGCTCCCGTTGAAACGGCTCCCATCGCTCCAATACCCGCGCCGGCGACTCCTGAATCATTTCCCAGTGAATTCTCGACTCCCTCTTCAGCGGTTCCTCAATATCAACCGCCGACTGCGGCTCCTGCTGCCCCTTCTAGCCGATCCACCCAATCTCCTGAAACCTACACCGCTCCCAGCGCGATCATTTTTTCGGAGCGATCGTCGGGCTGTGAGGCAACGGTGCGGTCGGGGCAGGTGCTTAGCGGATTGTGCGGCGGCGATCGCGGCTATGGCAATCCAGGAAAATCTGCTGTAAGTAGAACAACGACAGCCAGTCAACTATCCAACCTTCCCGCTGTTCAGGTCAGCACACTGCTTTCCACCGTCACGGGGCTAAATCCTGGCACTCCTTCTCTTCAAGACTACTATCGCCGCACAGTGCGCCCCCCTGCCAAACTGGGGAACGGCAACATTCAGCTTTTGTTCCCGCTGTCTATTCCAGCCGCTATTTCTTCGGTGTTTGGCTGGCGAATGCATCCGATTAGCGGCGATGCTCGGTTTCATAGCGGCACCGATCTAGCGGCTCCTATGGGTACGCCTGTCCTGGCAGCCTATGCCGGACAAGTCGTGCTGGCGGATCTGTTGGGTGGCTATGGCTTAGCGGTGGCGCTAGAGCATCACAAGGGCACCGCCCAAACCCTCTACGCTCATCTGTCGGAAATTTTTGTGCAGTCTGGAGAAGTGGTCAAGCAAGGCGATGTGATTGGTCGCGTTGGCTCCACCGGAAACTCTACTGGACCTCACCTCCATTTTGAGTTTCGCCAATTGACGACCGAAGGCTGGGTGATACTGGATGCGGGCGCTCAATTGGAATATGCCCTGGCTCAACTGGTGCGATCGCTAGACTTTGCTCAGGCTCTTCCTCAATCTGCCAAAGCCAATGCTGGAATTGAAGGCGTTTTGTAAAAGAGTTGACCTTAATCCTACAGATACCCATGCTCTGCCAGAAAAGTTGGAGTCATGTTTTCTGGCGATCGCGGCATATCTGGGCTATCCCAACCAGGGTCTGAGTGAGACGCGGTTCCCAGACGCAAGAATTTCTCAACATATTTTCCTAAAATGTCACCTTCCAAATTCACTAGGCTACCTGGAACGAGATATTGCAGATTGGTTTCGGCGTAGGTAAGGGGAATTACCGCCGCCATAAAACAACTGCCTTCAGGGTTGCAATCGGCGACAGTCAAGCTAATGCCATTAACCGCAATGCTGCCTTTGGAAATAATGTAGCGAGCAACTTGAGCCGAGGCGGTAGTAAATGTCATTTCCCAAGAAGTGGCGGTTTGAACCGCAGATTTTAGAGTGCCTGTGCCGTCTACGTGCCCTGTGACAAAGTGCCCACCCAACTTGCCGCCCACTTTTAATGAGGTTTCTAAATTGACATATTGTGCAGCATTACCCAACGTCGAGCGATCGCGGGTTTCTGGCGATGCTACGGCAATAAACCCCTGCGGCAAAATATCCACCACGGTCAGGCACACGCCATCGACCGCCACACTATCCCCCAGCGCCAGATCTGACAGGATCAAGTCGGCAGATTGGGGCAAACAGGTGATTTGTAATTTATCGGAGTCGATGGGCTGCAAAGTGCCTAACCCTTGAACTAATCCTGTAAACATTCGATATAACCAAATAAATTAGATCGCCTTAGCTGCCACCTGTGCAGTTAAGACTGTCTGCCTATTCCAAGTTTTCAGGAACAAGAAGACAGTCTTTCCGACAGCACAGATAAGTTTAAGCTATTCAAGATACTGGTTTTAATGGGACGTTTTTCATCCCAGAAAATAAGAGAAGAGTAGAACTCAATCGCCAAGGTTGAAGTTAAAAGTTTAAACGCTTGACAAGCAGATTTTTCGTTATCGAAACTAAGAAAATAAATAGTATCATCGAAAATGATAGGCTTATTTTCATAACTTTCCAACAGGCGAAAATTTAATTTTTTATACAATCCACAAATTGCAACTTTCCAAGGCGAAAATGTGTAAGCTCCCACTCCAAAAATAGAGAAACGAGGATTCCCCTGATAGATTTTGCTCTTTCTAGCCTCTAAATAATCTGCATGAGCTTCCAAATACTTCCATGTTTTTGGAGCTAAAAGTCTTATCATTTCAGTTGGTTCGCCAATAAATCTCTGCGGCACTACAACATATCGACTGATGGCTTTTGTACGATTTTGAGCGACATCAGAACCTTTCACTAAAGGAAAAAGATAGGTTTCTTCAAGATCAACAATTTCTCCTAACCCATTAACAAAAGCCTTGTCAATTTTACGAAATTCCATAACGCTTGAACAGTCATGTTTAATACCAGAACGCCATCTTACTGATGATTTTGGCTCATACAAGTCGCTTAATCTATCAAAAGATCTTAAATCTCGAATGAGAATATTATGCTGATAACCTATTCGATGGTAATGGGTTTCCTCTAAGCTGCTGAACACATCACAGAAATAATTGTGGGCGTTCGGCTCAAATTTACAAAAGAATAGACAGGCATCAACAGCGGCACCAAAATACTTCTTAGAATCTATCCCATAAACTGCACAGTAAGAAAGATTAAGATGATGAGCCTTAATATAGTTTAGCAATTTTCTTGAAACAGAAGTTTTGCACAGCATTGCCAGATAAGCATCACGCTTATGTATAGATTGAACGGTTCGGATCAACATCCATTCCGAAATATCAAAATTGCTCTTTCCCGTGATTGCATCTAAACCGCTGTAATGCTGAAAGTTCTCTTTTTGAGGTAGGTTTTGACCTCCAATCATTCCTTGTCGAGAGTTTGTCACCCAAGGAAAATTTCCCAACACTAAAATAGTGTCATTAAATTCTTCAATGAGTGCTAACCAGTCGAAATCAAAAAAGTTCTCCTGCCTAATTTCGATTCTTTGATCTTTTAATAGCCAATTATTTTTCTCAATTTCTTCTAAATAGTTTGGATTTATCTCAAGTCCAATAATCTTTTCTACTTGCTTAAATAAAGTTGCGGAAGCCTTAATGAAATTACCTATCCCACAAGTTGGCTCAACAATAACATTAGGGTTGATTCCAAGTTTTACCAGTTTTTGGCAGATTCTCTCAGCTAACTCTAGTGGGGTCTGAAAATCTCCATACTCTAATTTTTTTACGTTAGAAGTCTGAGTCATGAATTTGCCCTGTAAACAGCAATGACTCCCTCTTCTTGACCAGCCCGTTCCATTACTCTTCCGTATTGAAGTCGCCATTGCAAAGCATTTGAAATAGTTAGAAATCCTTGAACTGGTGGTCTTCTCAGAATTTCATCTACAATGCTTGCCGCCTCAATTTCATCCACGGGTAGATTGCGATCTAGCATGAACGCAACTAAGTCGTCTGTATTTCCTTCATTCTTCAAAATGCTGCGAATTCCACGAGTCATCTGAAAATCTGCTGTTCTTTCGGCACTCACGAAAAGTGTATTCAAAATACTCAAAGTCGCAGTGCGGCTTGTGCTGTTATCTGCTTTGGCGTAAATAAATATGATCAGCGAGTATCCAAGCCCAAAAATCTTTTGCCGTGCCGATTTGAAGGGGCATGATGACTGAGGCTGTTTAATGCTGGTTACTTTGACATCGACAAGCAACCCTGGGAAATCGATTCCACTTGCGGAATTGCCCTCCATAAACTCATAGTTTCCCTTTAGGTAGAGTCTAAACTTTTGCTCTAGGTACGTTCCAACTGCTTTACCGTCTGTAATCCCGTAGAGCAAAGGCTCTGGGTGACGAGATTCGGCTGCCGAGAATATTGCTGCTTCACAACATAAGGCTTCTATGGTCAGGCTTGGCATGGATGCGAAATATAAATAAGAATCGTTGTCAAGCAGAATATCGTAGCTTTGTATTTGTAATAGTGGCATGGAAGCGCTAAGGATCTCACAAGATGACAGAGCAGACCATATCGAGAGTATCCGGTGGCAGTGACAGTTTATCGGCGGCTGATGATACTCTGTCTGTCAACCAACTTCAATTTGATAGGGTGATTGCTTTTAACTCAGCACTCCCGCATCTATTAAGATCTCCGACCATAAGCAAGTCTGAGGATTTGGCAAACGTAAATTTAGCGTATAGTTCGATAGGATTTGGGGCGCAATCAGGGCATACTAAGTGTCATGGAGATACCACTATTGTATAACTGGTTCATCTAGCTGGAATGCCTGCTGAGAATCCATAAAGTGAACCGAGCTTTAGACAAAATTCTTGGCTGTCAGTTTCAAGGGGTGCTAGGCGATTGGTTTCCCCGTTTATGCTTAGGAATGTACTAGATTAGAGTTCCTTTGGTTGTTTCTCCGATAGTTTAGATTTCGTTTCAGGTGTTCTAGAGGCTAAGACGATGATTGAAATGAAAGTCGCTGGAATTGCGTTGGATGCGGTAACCCGCAGTCCAATTGTGCTTTTGAGGGATTTCACGGAACGCCGAGCGCTGCCTATCTACATCGGAAACGACCAGGCAAAAGCGATTATCAACGCGATCGAAAACCAAGCACCTCCTCGCCCGCTGACTCACGATCTGTTAGTCAACATGATAGAAGCATGGGATATGACCCTAGAACGAATTGTGATTCATTCCCTGCAAGACAATACCTTTTATGCGTCGCTGACGGTGGCTCATGGGGATGTGAAAAAAGAAATTGATGCCCGTCCGAGTGACGCGATCGCTTTAGCTCTGCGGACAAATTGCCCCATTTGGGTATTAGAAGAAGTGATCGCCGATGCCTCCATTCCCGTCGATCGCGATGCCGATGAAGCCGAGCGTCAAGAGTTTCGCGATTTTATCTCCAGTCTACGCCCAGAAGATTTCACTCAGCGCAGCAAATTTAGCAGTGAAGAAGCCCAGTAAAAGTATTAAATTCATCCCGCATAAACACTCAATATTTGGGTTTGTGGTATCCCAGAAGCTTGTTTGAAGGGGCAAGTTTCGCCTAGGGTATAGGTCATTCTGTCTCGATCGCGGTTCTGTGCAGATAAAACTATGGATTGATTCATTGCTGAAGCGAATCGTGGATAGTGGTCAGTAAGTACGGTGGGTGTAGGAATGACCTTTATCATTGAGCCAGATAACGCGACTAAAATCGCAAAAATGCAGCAGCGTGTGCGCTGGAGCGATCGCTTAATCGCTCAAAAGAACATTGACCAAACAACGTTGGTTCTGGACGATGACGTGGCTGATAACCCTGATTTTTCCTTTATGGTGATTGGCGACACTGGCTCTGGCTACCATCGGGGGCACAATCCCCAGCGGAAAATAGCCGAACAAATGCTGCCCCACCGTCAAGACTGCCGTTTTGTATTGCACACGGGCGATGTGATCTATTTGGTTGGGTCTAGCGAGTATTATCCTAAAAATTTTATTAAGCCCTATCGTGAGTTTTTAGTCGGCGGCGATCGCCCTAATCGCATTGCTTACGATCAAATGACTTTCAATCAACCCTTCCTGCCCACTCCAGGAAACCATGACTATTACGATATGCCTTGGTGGTCGGGGGTGATCGCTCAAGCAGCATCCCCATTTCGATACCTGGTTCGCAATCGGCTAGATTTGGATATAGGCTGGCATGGCTCTGGTCAGGGCAATGCCTACGCTCAAGCGTTTTTGGATTATTTAAAGCGATTTCTGACCGATGCAGAGCTAGAACGCCATCTCGACCAGCACTACACGGCTAAAACTGAGACTGGGCGTTGCTTGCGCTACCGACCTGGAGAATTTACTCGCCTGCCCAATCGCTACTATACGTTTCGAGCTGGAGGAATTGATTTTTTTGCGCTTGATTCCAATACCTTTAACGCCCCGCTTCCTTTACCAAGTGGACTGGATGGAGAAGAGGCGCGGCAGGCATTGCATCAGAAACGGGATGAACTGGAACAAGAACAGCGATCGCTGCTTGAAGAAGCCGATCACTTAGACTGCAAACAGCCAGAACAAGAAGAACAGTGGAATGACATTCAGGCAAAGGTCGAGCAACTGGCGGAACTTATTCGCGATATTACCAAGCAGCTAAGCGTAGATGAAACCAGCTTTAGCGATCGCGAACAGTTGGAATGGCTAGAGCAGCGCTTGATTGAATCCTGGAATACCGAATCCGTGCGGGGGCGCATTCTCTACTTCCATCATCCGCCCTACGTAACAGAAGCAACTAAATGGCATCAAGCGCAAACGTTGGCAATCCGCCATCGATTGCGACAAGTGTTAGATGCTGTCGCTGAATCGGTGGGGAAAGCAAGCGGCGATCGCCCCATTGTCGATCTCGTGATTAACGGTCATGCTCATTGCCTGGAACATCTTCGCACGGGCACTACTGGTCATGCAGACTCTAATACCAACTGGATTGTTTGCGGCGGCAGTGGCTTCAGCTTAAGGCGGCAACGACTTGAAGGCTCAGACCTATTGGAAGGCTCAGAACAACCGTATCCCGTTGCCCACTCTCACTTATTTATCGGTCGCAGTGGACAAGGTTCTCAAAAACGCCGCCCCTACTCTTTCATTCGGATTGACGTAAAAGACGGCTATCCCCCCAAGTTCACGCTTCGACCTTATATTGCCGAATGGTATCAACGCCGGTGGAAAGAATACGCCCTAGAACCTTTCACTATTTAACGCTAGGTATCAGGTTGGCGAACAGTAGCCTGATGAAAACTACGCATGTACTAATAGATTGCCCCAAGGCAAACCGAGCATTTATTGTTAAGCAGAGTATTTTTTAGAAAGCAAACAAAATTGAAAATCAATATACAATAGATGCTAAACCCAGGGTTGGCCGAGCGGTTTAGGCAGCGAACTCATAATTCGCCCCAGGCGGGTTCAACTCCTGCACCCTGGATTGAATTAATATTGACACCGCCAGATTTTCAGGAGCATTTTTCTAGGTGCGCCTTGCTTAAGGTAAGCCTGATTTGCAACTGTAGGAGTAATGTTTGGTACTTACCTACTAAGAATTAAGGGCAACCTAAAGAGATTGCCCTGACAATTTTCATCCGCAAATTCAGCAGTCCCAGATTTTAGAGCTGTTCATCTGCGTCTAAAATCTGCGTTTCTACCAAAGTCCTGGAACTGGCTTTTGAGGAATGGGTTGGGGCAGAGGTTGAGGCGCTTGAGGGAATATAGTTACTGGAGGCGGCACTGCGTCATTAGGCAGGAGTCCGACTGATGCAGGTAGGTCGCGCACGGAATATTGGAAAGGAGTGGGTAAATCCACTGTGCGAATGATTGGACCAGCATTCATTTGTCTATATAAAACTTCTCGATACAATTCACTAACTGCTCTACCATCGCGAGTAATCGAGTTTTCGACGAAAGGACCAAAGAGAAATTTGAGTTGCCCTCCAATCGAGCGATCGCCATAAAAATCAGGTTCGCGAGTGAAAAAAGCATCATTAAATTGGCGGGGAATCTGCCCAAAAGGCACACCAGAAACCAAAGGAAAATCTTGGGCGATCGCTGTCGTAGAAAACCCGATTCCAACGGTAGCTGCTGCCAATCCGGCGATCGCACATCGACAGCCAATAGACCTAGAAAGACTCTCAAAATTCATGCGATAACTCCTCAAGTTTTTTGATGGTTGCTCACTGTTATGAACAAGGTTAGGATTGGCTTTTTTGCAAAACAGTGCTGGCTTTTACCTGCTTTTTTAACCAAACCGATTAATATTTAGTTGTTAGTGTTCCAATTGTACTCATGAGTTTCTAAATTAATGACATCAAATTGGAACAATTTTTTGGCTGTACTTTTATGGCAGTCCTCAATTGTTTTTCCATCAGATGATCACCACAAGAGACTGTTTTTTTGAGGCAGCTTTCTCACCATTTCAGTTGGTTGCCTCCGCTCTACATCAATTCGTCTTGGATTATTGTCAAGTATTTATGCCCCCATCCCTTGCATTTTCAACCCTCGAATTACCAGCGCTTCGCCACCAACTCTTAGATCTATTTTGTCAAGTTGCTTATCAAGAAGGCGATTTTGTTTTGTCTTCAGGGCAACCCAGTTCTTATTACATTAATGGCAAACAAGTGACGCTTCATCCGCAAGGCGGCGTGGCGGTTGGCAGGTTGTTGCTGGCGATGGTGCCGTCTGAATCAATTGCGGTTGCGGGGCTGACGTTGGGAGCCGACCCATTGGTGACTGCAACCAGTGTCGTAGCCGCCTATGAAGGGCGATCGCTGGCTGCTCTGATCGTGAGAAAAGAAGCGAAAGGTCACGGCACGATGGCGTATATCGAGGGTCCTACTTTGCCCGAAAAAAGCTCAATCACCGTTTTAGAAGATGTGGTAACAACTGGGCAGTCTGCCTTAAAAGCAGTCGATCGCCTTCGATCTGCGGGTTACCGGGTGAATGGTGTGCTGGCTTTAGTGGATCGGCTACAGGGCGGCGCGGAATGCTACCAGCAAGCGGAGATTCCCTTTCAATCTATTTTTACGATTTCAGATTTGCAGCACCGTTGGAGTGAACTGCATTCGGCATAAATTCACCCGCGAGATTGTCACGCATGTTCAGATCAATTGCTGAAGTGGATTCAGAACTTTCAGACTGCCACTTTGAGACAGCATTCCCGATTTCGATCCGCTTAATTAGGCAAGCGGTGTGAAGTGCGCGGTGAGAAAGACGGAAAAACCCGAACTCAAAATTCAAAAAACGGCGTGAGTAATCCGGCAGGTTTGCTACGCTAAGCTTGCGTGCTTTCTTGTCTTTCCTGAACCGTGCAATGCTTCACCCTTTATCAACAGTTCTTTCCAACCTATGGATGGTATGACTTTGGAAACCATTGAAATTGGCGGACGACAGTTTGTTCGAGCCGATCAACTTCCCCAGCCTGAGTGGGCATGTGTTTTGAGCGAACGCCCCCAAGCTCATTTGACTCTCAAAGATGATGATCTATTTTTGTTGACCGATATTTTGGGTAATATTGGCGGCTGCACGGGCGACGATCTCAGCAGCAGTATGGGTTTATATTGCGTCGACACTCGCTTTTTGAGCCGTTTAGAAATGCAAATTGAGGGGCGATCGCCCACGTTGCTGAGCAGCACTGCGGATAAGGGGTTTGTGCTATCGGTTCTGTGTACCAATCCTACGTTGGGCGATCGCATCAAAGCCGAATCCATTGGGATTAAGCGAGAGCTTGTGATCAACGGTGGACTTTTTGAAGAAATTGAAGTTTCCAACTACAGCACCAACCCCGTTAGCTTTGAGCTAAGTCTCAGCTTCGATGCAGATTTTGTAGACCTATTTGAAATTCGTGGCTTCAACCGAGAACATAAAGGACATCGGCTGCGGCTCCTGCCCCCATCGGTAGAAAAGCATCCCGATGACGAATTGGAAGCTGAAAGCCAACCAAGCACCGACACAGGCGCACCTGTAGAAAGCACCCCTTCGTTTCCTACCTCTCTCCCCCCCCATGGGTCTGATTTGCAGTCCTGTGAATTGATCCTCGCCTATCAAGGGCTTGATGGTGCCCTGATAGAATCGCGCATTTCCTTTGTCGATCGCCAACCCGATCAACTCAAGGGCGACACTGCCATCTGGCAATTAGAGCTTCAGTCTCACGAAACTCAACGCTTAGGCTATCGCTTGCAAACGCTGTTAAACGGGCGCTCTGCTTCTACAGTCAGCGCTCCAGTCACATTGATGCAAGCAAAAGCGGCAGAATTGATGGAAGAGCAAACTTGGCACCAGCAGGTTACTTGCATCCGTTCCGATAAAAACACTTTCAATCAAGTCATCGAGCAATCCGAACAAGATATTTATCTGCTGCGGCAGTCTTTTAATAAAGGCAAAGCACTGTCGGCTGGGGTTCCCTGGTTCTCGACCCTGTTTGGGCGCGACTCCATCATCGCTGCTTCTCAAATTTTGATGCTAGATCCGCAAATTGCTCGCGAGACTCTAAAAATTCTGGCTTACTACCAAGGCAAGCAAGAAGACGAATGGCGAGATGAGCAACCGGGCAAAATTTTGCACGAGATTCGCTTTGGTGAGATGGCGCGTTGCCAAGAAATCCCTCACACGCCTTACTATGGCACCGTGGATGCGACACCGCTATGGCTGATGCTCTATTCTGAATATTTTGCTTGGACGGCAGACCATGAAACGCTAGACCAGTTGTGGGGTAATGCACTGGCAGCAATGGATTGGATTGATCGGGGTCGCAAGCAGACTGGCTATCTCATCTACGATCGCAAATCGAGTCGCGGCTTAGATAACCAGGGTTGGAAAGATTCTGACGACTGCATTGTCAATCGGCACGGGCAACTGGCTCAAGGGGCGATCGCCCTTTGCGAGGTGCAAGGCTATGTTTACGCTGCCAAGATTCGGCTTGCCCAAATTGCCCGGATGAAAAAGCGGATTGATTTAGCAGAACAATGGGAAGAAGAAGCCCGCGATCTGAAATTTCGCTTTAACCGCGACTTTTGGATGGAGGATCAAGATTACTGCGCGATCGCTTTAGATGGAGACGGCAACCCTGTAGACAGCATCTCCTCTAACCCCGGACATTGCCTCAATTTAGGCATCTTCACCCCCGAAAAAGCCTACAGTGTTGCCGAACGTCTGCGCGCCCCGGATATGTTCAACGGCTGGGGCATTCGCACTCTGAGCAGCCTTTCCCCGGCATACAACCCCATGGGATACCACATTGGTTCGGTGTGGCCCCATGACAATGCGCTGACTGCGATCGGGTTGCGCTCCTTAGGCTTAGTCGATCAAGCGCTGGAATTGGCTCAAGGAATTCTGGATATGACCCACCGCCAACCCTACCAGCGTCCGCCCGAACTGTTTTGTGGCTTTGAACGCACGGATGGCAGTGAACCCGTGCAGTATCCGGTTGCCTGTTCGCCCCAAGCTTGGGCAACGGGTAGCGTCTTTCAATTGCTGCAAATGATGGTCAATTTAGTGCCGGATGCACCCAATAATACCCTGCGAATTATTGATCCAGCTCTGCCGCCTTCGATTAATCACCTTTCGCTGCATAATCTGCGGGTGGGTCCGACTTTGTTGGATCTAGAATTTGAGCGCTCCAATGGTACGACTGCCTGCCGGGTTTCTAAAAAACGCGGCAATTTGCGCGTGGTGATTGAAGCATAAGGCGTTTTTTACGGAAGACATTTTTTGTAGGGGCAATCCCTCGTGGTTGCCCTTAGCTTTGATCGCATTCAGCACCGCCCAAAATTCTATTTTTTGAGCAGGAGATAATAAAGCTGACCATTGGAGTTAATCAATCCAGCGCGATCGCCCGCCAAAACTCCCGTCCCCATAAACACATCCACCCGTCCTGCACCCTTAATCGCGCTACCTGTGTCCTGATCTAGCACATAGCGAGTCACCTGCTGCTGAGCTAACTTGCCATCTGTTGTTTGCTGCGGAATTTGGGTTTGGATCACTGCCAAAGCGCCGGGGGGAAACAGGGTTTTATCAGTGGCGATCGCTCTCTCCGGTAACACAGGCACACCAATGCTGCCCATCGCGGGTGACCCTTGAGTTTCTTTAAAAAAAACAAACCGCTGATTGCGCGGCAGGTAAGTGTTCATTTCAGCCGGGTTGTCTCGAAAGTATTGAGTCAGCGCAGGTAAAGTCAGTTCCTCAAGTTTGAATTTGCCTGCCTTCACCAGTTCTCGCCCAACGCCTGTATACGGGTAATCCGTACTGCCAGCATAGCCTACCGTCATCGTGCTGCCGTCCGTCAGATTGAGCCGAGCGGAACCCTGCACTTGAATGAGAAAAGCTTGGAAGCGATCGCGCAACCAGGCAATCTCCGCCCCTTTCAGCGATCCTGTGGCAAACTGCAATCCATCGGCTCCTTCTAACGCGGCGCGAGTAGGATGAGGCTTCGACCAGCGAGAAAAAGCAGAGGGCAGCCGAAAAATGGGGTAGCGAAACTCATTTGTGGCGGTACGACTCGCCCT
>CASBQE010000383.1 GCA_949127665.1 Synechococcales cyanobacterium PMM_0083 | reverse complement strand
GCGCCGGAGATGATGTTGTTGCCAAACATCAAGCTGCCTGCAACAGGCTCACGGATGCCGTCGATGTCTACGGGAGGTGCTGCGATGAATGCAATGATGAAGCAGATGGTTGCAGATAGCAATGTAGGAATCATCAATACGCCGAACCAGCCTACATACAGGCGGTTATTCGTAGATGTGACCCATTCGCAGAAGCTCTGCCATACCGATTGGCGCTCGACGCGCTGCAAGGTTGTTGTCATGGTTTTGATAAGTGCTAAATGATTTGGTTATGTATTGAGTCGCTTTTGCTTCTCATATACACAATGTAAGCGATCTGTTTCTTTTTGTAAAGCACCAAGTTCATATTTGTTCTATGTAGGTTTGGAGCGATCGCGCCTATTTGCACCCATTAAAAACACCCTATAAATCTACATTTTGTTACAAAAGCTGCTGAAGAGTTCAGCGATCGCCCGAAGCCGCTTAGGTTTTAGAAACACTACCCAGACTCAGATTGACCAATGCCGTGTCAATGTCTAAATCTAGATATCTATCTAGTGCAAGATAGATCCAGTAAAAGGGACGATGTTCTTCGCAGGTGCGCTGAAAACCGAGCAACATTCGCAATTCTTCATACAGCGGGTGAATTACCGGAGAATATAAATCGCAAAGGTTCGGAAAATCAGCTTGAATTCGGCGCACTGTTTTTTGTGTATCCTTCTGAAATTCACAAATGTGGTGTGGCTGCAAATAATTTATGTCAATCAGCCATGCTCTTATATAAAGAGCCAGACAGCTTTGGTCTCCAATCTGAGCCATTTCAACTGGATCAACTGGAATGTTAGAGGTTAGAAAAAAGCTTTTGCCTGGAGGGCGAGAAAAAACTTCTTCTGATTGAGTATCTGTAGGATAAAGAATTGCAACTCCGACAGGATTCAGATTATCGGCACGACGCAATACTCTGATGCCGATGGGGTAGGCTTGTGACCATTGCCGAAGAATTCTGGCAATTCGTTGGGGCGAAATTGCGCTGTCATCTGCTGCCATAGCATAAGTCTGACGAATCAGATTCGCGATCGGAATGGCATCGGTACGCGGATTGAACTGATCAGGTACAAGAATAGAGGGGGATTCTATTTTTTCAACGATAAGTTCTGGTAGAGAGCGAACCCCTAAACACAGCGTTTGTCCATCAAATCGCTTTTCGAGCAAGCCTAAAAGCGTCAACTGATCGATCATCATGCCCGCAGCGCGATCGCTCCCACGCTCACATTGCCCATAAAATAACTCCGCTGCCTCACGATGGGTACACGATACTAATCCTTCAGTTGGGCGCAGATTAGTCAACGGTTCAAGCGTTTGAGGGGCTAAATCTTGCGTTTGTTTAAGCAGTAGAAAAGCCCATAGTCGAACAAAGTACTCAGCCCGACGGCGAGTAATGCCTCCTCGACCGAGTAACTTCGCCACATAGCGCCTTTGGTGTTCTTGAGAAAAAAAGTGTTCAAGATTTCCCGGATCGCACAGGTCTGGTTGGTGAGAATCAGGCTTAGGCGGCTTCATCAAGTTTAAGAAGTCCCTTAAATGGGTGAATACTTTGCAGTAGCTTGGGCGGACAATTGAAGAAGATAATATGGAATACAAAAAATAAAATTGTCAGATGGGCTGGAAGAGATCTAACATTCTCATCTAAAACCATCTCACCTAAGACCATCCCACCTAAGACCATCCCACCTAAGACCATCCCACCTAAGACCATCTCACCTAAGACCATCAGTTTCCTTTGTAATCAGCTCCCTGATCTCCTGTCCGTCAGCCGCTGCTTTTTTATGCAATGCTTTATACAAGCTGTAGATAGCTCATTATCAGGTAAACAATTCGATTTAGGAACGGAATTCTAAAAAACTTCACCCTTCTTCAGGTCTCTTCGTGTCTCTTCTAAGCTGATCCATTTAATACGTCTAGCTTGAGTGTTCTGCGGTTTTCTCATTGTGCCTTCACAACATCAGCCATGAGAATGAATCCATTCACTTCAGGTGACTTCATATGACAAGCCCCATACGCCCTCAGCCTGTTGAACCTTCAGGATTCGGTTCGCTTTTGAGCTATCGCGCCCCTCGACGACAATCTAGCCATTTGAGTACAGGACGCTCTGCTACCTTGCTTGCTCAAAGATCTTTTGATCGCTCTGCGGATGCCGATCTAGAAAAAGACTTAGAGTTTAGCAACTTAAGTAGACAAGTATTAGAGCTAATGCCCCAAGGCGTTTTAGTGGTTTCGCCCAATCTCAACTTGCTGTACTGTAATCAAAAAGCAAAGAAGATTTGCTTTACGACTTTGGCAACAGCAGTTTGTAGCGCCCAGTTACCATCATCAGTTCTAGAAGTTTGCCATCGCATGATTCGAGAGGACTCGCCTACTCAGAGAACTTTGGTACAGGACTATCTTGCAGCCAATGGGCAAACTATCCGAGTGACTGTGCAGTGGCTAGAGACTGCTTCAGACCAAAAAACCAGGGTTTTTGACAAAACTAAATTGATCGATAGAGATAGAGATAGTCAAGAAGCTGATCAGACTTACCCAGATCAGCCGTTGCGGACGACTATTCCCTTTGCTTCGCAACGATACACGAACGGAAAGCACGCAACGTCGTGGGAAGCGCTATCGCCAATTGTGGTTTTTTTAGAAAATTGCGATGAAGTTTTGCAGGAAGACTTACGGGTTCAACGAAAGAAGTATGACTTGACGGAACGAGAATCAGAAATTTGGCTATTGCTGCGAAAAGAACAGTCTTATCAAGAAATTGCTGAAGCGTTGCAAATTAGTCTAAATACTGTGAAAACTCATGTGAAGAATATTTATGCAAAACGCCGCAGTTGTCAGGATCAGGAAACATTTTGGTGCTGTAAGTAACCCGAAATAAAGTATGGGTTTAGGAGTGATGGTATTTAGATAGAAAAGGTCTTTTTTGCTTTTGCAAAGGTAATCAAATTCTGATGCAGAACCGGGTTAAGTAAGTATCGATAGAAAGACAGAAATGTGATTCAAAACGCTGCCGAAAGTTTGGATGCCTCAATTGCGATCGCCTATCACCATATCCATGGAACGCTTTTTTGTGGAAATTCTCTGATTTGGTTAAGCACTCTACCAGATGAATCAGTCGATTTGATCATTGCTGATCCGCCCTATAATCTCAAAAAAGCAGAATGGGATACTTTTCAATCTCAAGAAGCTTATATTCATTGGTCGCTGCATTGGATTGCGGAAGCCGCTCGAATTTTGAAGCCGACTGGCTCCCTTTACATAATGGGATTTTCAGAAATATTGGCAGATCTAAAACATCCAGCTAGCAAGCATTTTGCTAGCTATAGATGGCTGATTTGGCATTACAAAAACAAGGCGAATTTAGGGCGTGATTGGGGGCGATCGCACGAAAGCATTTTGCTGTTTCGCAAAACCCATCTCGCCAAGATAAACATTGACAATATTCGCATTCCCTATGGCAATCACACCCTAAAATACCCCAGCCATCCCCAAGCCGTAACCAGCCAATACAATCATAGAAAACACTCTGAATATCCGCAAAACTGGCGACCCAATCCCAAAGGGGCAAAGCCTAAAGATGTGATTGAACTCCCTACCACTTGTAATGGAATGCGGGAAAAAACGCCTCATCCTACTCAAAAGCCAGAGGCGCTCATTCGCAAATTTGTGCTTGCTTCTTGCGATCGCGGAGATATCGTCCTTGATCCTTTTTCCGGCTCAGGAACCACTCCAGTTGTGGCAGAACAATTAGGTCGTCGATGGTTGGGGTGCGATATAAACTCGGACTATCACACCTGGGCAATTCAACGAATTGAAGCCGTCGAACCTGATTCAGATGAAGAATGGTTTTGGCGCGATCGCAAACATGAAGAACGTCGCCGTCGCATCCGCACTTAGACTATCAGCCATGATAAATAGCAAGACAGAAAATCTACTGAATTGAATTAAACAGTTAGAAAAATTTCAAAGGCAGATATTTGAATTGAGTACGTTCAGTTCAAACTAACCCCATTCAAGATGCAATCCATACCTTTGATTAAAAGTCAAAACAGTCACGTTTAGAGGGCTTAAGATTGCCAGACGTTGTTTGTAGCATTGACTGCTCTGCCGACTGCGCCAACTTCAACGCCACTTGGGCTGCACAAGGACGCATCAACGACCATAACAACGGAGCTAACCATCCCCGCAGCGTCACTGAATAGGAAACACATGTGCCACAAACTGTAGACTCTATCTGATAAGTCACCTGTTCTTCCAATCCAGGCAAAACTAAAATTCTGATACTCAACGCCTCTTGTGGACGAACTCGTTCCACAAAAATTTGAATTGGAATCGGAATCAGGCGAGTAAATGCTTGATAGATTAGACCGGGCTTGACCACTAACCCGTAAGGTACGTTGGTGCTACCAATAATCGGATGCCAAGACACATCTTCAAGATCGGTGATCTTGTTCCATAATTCTTCAACTGAAGCAGAACTCAGCGCTTGATAGGTTCTGACCACCGTTTGCGAAATGCCTCTCTCAGGAAGGTTGAAATTAAATAGACTGCTAGACATTGCTGAGTCCTCTTTATCGAAGCCTATCTTACTAAACACCTATTCTATTCAGAACCGTGTACTTAAGAGATCGTCCCAACGTGGGGTTTTTACCAATTCTTCGCCGAGGGAGCGATCGCGCAAACGGGTAGCTCTACAAAATACTAACTTGCTGGTTTGTAAAGTTTAATCCATTACAACAATCCAGTGGGTTGCAGTCCCAATTCGCGGTAGGCTTAGAAAAATCGAGTGCCAAAAATTAGCCATTTGCATACTTTAGCCGTTTGATACTTTACTTATTAATTCTTAAACTTTTTCAATTTAACTTGAAGTTGTTTGAGCAAGTTGGATTTTAAGTAAGAATATAGTTTCTCTTTGAGTTCTATAGTATTAAAACGTGTAGTAAGCAGTCAGAAAGCATCTATTTTTTGGGTTGACGGTTAGCACACTACAAATCAGTTTGTATCAGGAATTGGGTGGGTATGACAGCTTTTTTTACTTCTGAAGCAGCCATCGTCGATAATGCGCTTCCTCCTAGTAACTCTCGTGAGCGTGTGAGCCAGTTACTCCGCAATCTGCAAGATGAAATTTGCAGCGGTTTAGAGCAAACTGATGGAGCTGGCAAGTTTCGGGAAGACAGTTGGGTTCGAGAAGAAGGTGGCGGCGGGCGATCGCGCGTCTTGAAAGATGGCAACATGATTGAGCAAGGCGGCGTAAACTTTTCTGAAGTGTGGGGAAAAGACCTGCCGCCTTCTATTCTGGTTCAGCGTCCGGAAGCGGCTGGACATGGCTTTTATGCAACGGGCACTTCAATGGTGCTTCATCCCCGCAATCCATACATTCCCACGGTTCACCTGAACTATCGCTATTTTGAAGCGGGTCCCGTGTGGTGGTTTGGCGGTGGTATTGATCTCACGCCTTACTATCCTTTTGCAGAAGACGTAGTGCATTTTCATCGCACTCTTAAGCACGCTTGCGATGCTCACCATCCTCACTACTACCCTGCCTTTAAACTGTGGTGTGACGAATATTTTTACCTGAAGCATCGCAACGAAACGCGAGGCGTAGGCGGATTGTTCTTTGACTATCAAGATAATCAGGGCAAGCTCTATCCCATTTCTTACCCAGGCTCCCACAGCGATACCCCTGCTGCTCACTACAGTCAAACGGTCGGCGATGTGCAAGGGCGCAATTGGGAAGATATTTTTGCCTTTGTTAAAGATTGTGGCAAAGCCTTTTTGCCAGCTTATCTGCCGATCGCGGAGCGCCGCCAAGGAATAGAATATGGCGATCGCCAGCGGAACTTCCAGCTCTATCGCCGAGGTCGGTATGTTGAGTTCAACCTTGTATATGACCGGGGCACTATTTTTGGGTTGCAAACCAATGGGCGCACTGAATCTATTCTGATGTCTTTGCCGCCATTAGTGCGTTGGGAATATGGCTATCAACCTGACCCCAACACCCCAGAAGCAGACCTTTATACGACCTTCCTCAAGCCTCAGGATTGGGTTAATTGGACTCTAACAAATTCCTAGGGCGTGGGTTAGACTACAAGGAAACAAATTTGATTTAAGAGAGTTTGTTGGTGTTTAATAAGCTTGTGTTAAAACTTAGGTCAAACCGTAGTCGTCACCCAAATATTCACCGCGTTTAGGAGAAGGGATTGATCCCTATGGAGCAAAAATCAATTCACATGGAGCAAAAAAACCATACGACTCAAGATGGCACCACCGTGATCGTCTTGATTCCTACTGGGCGATTGGATATTACCACGGCATGGCAGTTTCGCCTTAAGCTACAGGAATGTATTTCTAAGCTAAGTCACCATGTCGTTGTTAACTTAGGTCAGGTCAATTTTATTGATAGTTCCGGTTTAACTTCTTTGGTCGCTGGAATGCGAGATGCCGACAAGGTGAGAGGTAGCTTTCGCATTTGTAATGTTCATCCTGAGGCACGGTTAGTCTTTGAAGTAACCATGATGGATTCGGTATTTGAAATTTTTGATACCGAAGAAGAAGCTTTAGAAGGCGTTCCTCGCGGAATTGCTAGTTAACAGTGTGTCATTTTTTTTAGCATTCATTTTTTTAGCATAGACAGTTCCTGGGTGTAATCTTGAGTCTTTGTGTAGTCATAAGGACCCATCATCGCACCCCATAAGCTTTTGCTGGTTTTCGGGTCGATTCCTTTGTCATAAGTTAGATACTGATCTGCACTTGCTTCAAAACCAAGGACAACTTGCTTCACTTCTCCTTGATAATTAAAGCAGCAACGGGCACCCACTGGAGGTTGTGCAATGAAGCGATCGCTCTCCAACAAGCGCACATTCAAAATGCAGCCCGGTAATAAATTGATCTGATCAAGCGTCACTGATTTGAGTAGGTCTGGATTAATTCCAGCACCTTTCACACTGGCTGGATCTTGGAATTCATAATATTGAACCTGTAGTACATCGGGAGATTCTGAGGCAGGTTGCAACCGCATCAAACGCTGACGATAGGGGTTTTGCAGGTTCATGATGTTCGCTTGTTCTGCAAATAGCGTGATGCTGTCTTCGCCAAAAAGCGCCATTGGACGCTGCCATAGCCGCAGGTGAACATACCAAACAGGTTCACTCGCCGCCTGCTCAGAATTCTCAAATTCACCCGTGAGATAAGAGGCTAGGGTTAGAAGGTTGTGGGAAAAGGGCATAAGGGCTGAGTGTGAGTAAGGGGGAAACCTGTCGATCCTCTACTTCTTTGACAAAACTTGGCAAACGTCTCATCACAAGCGAGAATGAAGAAGAGATAAACCACCAAGATTCTACTGTGAATACTGTCCGCACCGTTTCAGATACTAAGCGAGCTTTTTACTCCTGTCATACTCGCCCAATTAATTCGATTTATCGCCGGGTGGTTGAAGAATTAATGGTAGAGATGCACCTGCTTGCAGTAAATGTGGATTACCACTACGACCCAATCTACGCATTGGGAGTGGTCACTTCACTGGATCGCTTTATGCAAGGATATCGCCCTGAGCAAGATAAGGAGACAATTTTTAACTGTCTTTGCCAATCACTGCCAGACGATCCTCAACGGTATAAAGGCGATGCTGAGCGGTTGATAACCTTTGCTCACTCAGTTGGCTCAACGAAAGAGTTGGTATCTTGGGTAGAAAATGCTGCCACGATCGCATCGGGTGATGAGCTACAAGAACAGGTGAAAGCGATCGCCAACAATCCTAAGTTTAAATACAGTCGATTATTTGCAATTGGGTTATTCACATTATTTGAATCGATTGATCCGGTGGCGATGAAAGATGAAGCTGAGCGTAATCAGCTTTTGAAGCAAGTCTGCGCGGCTCTGCGGGTGCCCGAAGACAAAATTCAGAAAGATTTAGAGCTTTATCGGAGCAATCTAGAGAAGATGGCTCAGGCTCAGGCAGTGATGGCAGATATTTTGCAAGCCGGCAAGAAAAAACGGGAAGAACGGCTTCAGGCAAATAGCGTGAATGGTTCTAGTTCTGTTGATTTGACTGAAACTCCTAAAAACGAAGCCGCTTCAGGGTCTTGATGTATGTCCTTTCATACGCCTCCAAACTCCCAGCAGGGTCACTATCGATATGATCCGACTGCCTTAGATCAACAAGGTCCGGCACGTCTTTTTCCTCATATTGGAGAAGACGGCATCGTCCGGTATGTTTTGACCCAATTAGGACAGGCTGCTTTTGATCAAGGAAAGTTGTCTCATCCCTTAAGCTTATTGGGCAATCAGTTGAAGCTCACCGCTCACAAAGCGGATGAACTTTGGAACCTTGTGAAAACACGGCTAGTCAATTTGGAAATTTTTCAATCGGGCTGGTTTAATTTTGATTTGCCGCCAGATGAACAATTTGGAGTCGCATTTGTTCGCGATCGCCGAGACATGATAGAAGCGCTGTTGTCGTCGCGGGAAGCAGCAGCAAAAGAGGCTCAGCTACCCCAAGCCAGAGCGCGATTTTACGAGGTTTTGGAACAGCATCAGCGATCGCGTCCAGTTATTGTTCACATCCATGAGCGGGATGGCGGCATCAGCGATCGTGAGTTTGCCCGTCAGCGTCTCGCTGGACAAAACCCAATGGTGCTGCGTCGCATTCACTCTACCGATCGACCGTTATTGCAAAGCTGGACGAATTTAGAATGCTTGCTAGATAACGGCGATCGGGTTGATTTAGAGCAAGCGGCAACCGCAAACCACTTGTTTGTCGCAGATTACCCACTGTTGCAAAGTTTGACAGTTGCCGACTTGCAGCCGGGACGATACGTGGGCAGCCCCATTGCACTGTTTCAGCGTACTCAAAACGGGCTAGAACCGCTATTGATTCAGCTTGAAAATGGATGTGTCGTCACGCCGCGCAATTCATCGGGCGATGCCTGGATATGTGCAAAATTATTTGTGCAAGTGGCAGATGTGACGCATCACGAGTTGATCAGTCACCTGTGCGATACTCACCTGGCAATGGAAGCGTTTGCGATCGCCACACCACGCCAGTTGCCCACGACTCACCCGCTCTATCGACTGCTGCATCCCCATTTTCAATTTTTACTGGCAATCAATAATCGAGGCAATACGGTGCTATTAGGCGAGGGAGCCGCGATTGATAATTTAATGGCTCCTACGCGCAAAGCCTCAATCGGACTGATCGATCGTGCCTATCGGGAGCGATCGTTTTGGGACTATGCCTTGCCCAAAAATATTAATCAGCGAGGGATTGAGTCCGAATTTCTGCCAGAGTTTCCCTATCGAGATGATGCGCTGCTGCTGTGGAATGCGATTAATCACTATGCGACTCAGTTTTTGCAGCAGTATTATCCAACAGATGAATCGGTGCAACACGATCTTTATCTACAAGCCTGGGCAGCGGAATTAGGCAGTTCTCTGTGCGATCGCCCCCTCAGCGATTTTCCGCAAGCTCCCTCTTGGCTGCCAACCGACGCGATCGCCCAAGCAGGGCTTGACTGGTGCGAACTGCCCGACTATCCACGAGTGCCAGGATTCCCGACTGAGATTTCTAGCCTGCAAGATCTTGTTAAGATTACCACCCAACTGATTTTCACCTGTGGACCTCAACACGCAGCCGTAAACTTCAGCCAATTTGACTATGTGGGCTATGCGCCCAACGCGCCTCTAGCAGCTTATTGTCACCCTAGCTCCTGCACTTCCGTAGAGCAACTTCTGCCGTCGCTGAAACAAGACTTAGGACAAATTGAGTTAAGCTTTGCCCTCAGCGGCATTCGTTGGGGCAGATTAGGCAGTTCTGACTTGATTGACTTCAAAGATATTGGCGATCGCCAAGTGTTGGAGCAGTTTCGCACAGAGTTAGCTGCGATCGAGCAGGAAATTTCTGATCGCAACCAAAACCGAGTCGCCTCCACAGGAATCGCCTATCCTTATCTGCTCCCGTCCCGCATTCCCAACAGCATTAATATTTAATATTATGCGGAGTTTACTTTAGTCCATAACTGCTGCCAAACGTTCCAAGGAAATTCGCGCGGCTTCTGCAACCTGAGAGTGGCTATCTTTTGCCAAGTATTTTGCTGCGGAAACACTTTTTGGAGTGGGCAGATGTCCTAACGCTTCCGCAAGGCGCTGACGGACGAGCCAATCTTCCGATTGAGCAAAGCGGAGAATGTGGTCTACGGAGTCGATCGCTTTAATTTCACCCAATGCTGCGATCGCTGCCTGCTGAAGCACCACTTCCTGACTGTCCAATGCTTGAATCAGCACATCATAAGCGCGAGGATCTTTCAGATTACCCAAAGAAACCGCTGCACTAAAGCGCACCAACCATTCTGTGTCCTCATAAAAGGTGCGAACCAGTGGCTCGAATGCCCGAATGTCCTCTAGATAGCCCAATGCTCCCGCTGCATCGGCTCGAATACTGTAGTCCGATTCATTCGTTAAAACATCTAGCAGCAGCGGATAGCATTCATCGGTCTGCTTAATTCCCAAGGCAAACACCGCCATCGATCGCACCTGTAAATTTTCATCATGCAGCACTTTTTTGATCAACGGCACCGCGTCGATCGCCGGCACATCTCGCAAAGTTGCCAACGCAATTCGGCGATCGCGCACATTCTCGCTTTCCAAATCTGCCGCAATTTTTTCTAAGTTTGGCTGAGTCACTTTAAATAATCTCGTTACAAAAGTTTACTATCGAGCCATTATAACGCGGTAATCTTGGTGTCGAATGTTGAGTTTGGAGTATCAAATATAGTTCTCATGTGTCACTTCATACTTATTCTTCACTTCGTTGCTGTTTTTGCTCTTGCAGCTTTCGTTCTTGCAGCTTCAGCAAAATCTCGGCATGAACTTCGCGGGTAATCGGATAAAAATAAGCCAGAACCAGTCCAATCAGCAAAATTACGGCGGGGATGGGACCAATCATTAGCCGAATTGCCCACAGGGCTGAGTCTGGCTGGGTTGGAATAGGCTGACCCGCAGTAGTTTTCAAGAAGCCCGAAACTTGCAGAGATTGCCCAACCAAAAACACCCCGATCGCCAGCGCCACCTTTTGCAACAACACCATATAGCCATAAAACAGACCTTCCCGGCGTTGCCCAGTATTCAGTTCATCCAACTCAATCACATCGGGAATCATCGACCAAGGCACCAGATAGGCAGTCGATACCCCAAACCCCGCCATCACCGCCAACACATACATTCCAACAACCTGTCCGGGCTGTAGGAGAAACAAGCCAATCTGGGCAATCACCCACACCGACATCCCCATAAAGTAAACCGCTTTTTTCCCAACCCGCTTACTCACCGCCGTCCACACAAACAGCATGACCAAGCCAGTCACCTGTACCGCAATCACCACCTTGGTAAAGTCTTGTGCCGTTAGCCCCATCCAATTTTGAACAAAGTACGGAATGATGGCGACCGTATTTTGGACTGCCAGCCAAGAACAAAGATAAATGCCTACCACATAGAGAAAAGGACGATTGCGAAAAGCAACTTTTAGCTGTTCCAGGTAAGACATTGTTTGTGGCGGAGATGGATTCGCTTGGCGGCGGGCTTCTCCTTCTAAGACTCTTTCACGAATCCCAAACACGCACCAATACAAGGGCAAGACTGAAATGACTGCACATACGCCCCCAATCAGCAGATATTGCTTGATCGGATCATTTGGAAAAACTCCAAATAGAACCAGCGCAATAATTAAAGACACAATACTGCCGCTAATGGAGAAGGCAAACCGAAAACTATTCAGGGTAGTGCGCTCATCATAGTTTTGAGTTAGTTCGGGCGTAAGGGCAGTGTAGGGTAGGTTGACGACGGTATAGAAGGCGTTGGAGAAAATGCTAATGGCGACGTAGTACCAAAATAGACCCCACTGATTAGTACTAGGATTGTCGCTGAAGTGAGGCACCACCCATTGCAAAAAGAAAAAGATGCCAAAGGGCACGGCTCCCCAAAGTATCCAGGGTAAGCGTCGTCCCCATTTGCTTTCGGTGCGATCGCTCAACGCCCCTATCATCGGATCATTAATCGCATCCCAAATCTTGCCAATCAGCAAAATGCTACCTGCCAAGCCAGGATCTAACCCTGCAACATTAGTAAAAAAAACCAGTAAAAACACCACTACAATGTTGGCAGTAATCGCAGGACCCAAGTCACCCGCTCCATACGCCATTTTTGTCCAAAAACTGAGTGGGCGAGAGTCAGGGCTTTCAGAATCAGAATTGTTCATGACAAGATGAGTAAAATTTCGTCAACAGTTGTATTATTTTCTTCGACTTCTGCAATGCAAAGAGCTTGACCATGCCAGATCTTTATGTCTCTTGGGAAGATTACCATTACCTGATTGAGCGACTCGCCGTAAAAGTGTATCAATCCGATTGGCAGTTTAATCAAATTATTTGTTTGGCAAAGGGCGGCTTGAGAGTAGGGGATATTTTGTCCCGTTTATATGATGTGCCTCTCGCTATTTTGTCTACTGCGTCTTATGGCGGCAGCAATAACCAATCCCGTGGGTCGCTGATTTTCTCTCATGATCTCACTAAAACCACCGCAAATTTAGGCAGCCATATCCTCTTGGTGGATGATCTCGTCGATTCTGG
>CASBQE010000382.1 GCA_949127665.1 Synechococcales cyanobacterium PMM_0083 | reverse complement strand
TAGCTTTTGTAGACGACCTATATGCGAGTGTTGCTGGTTGAAGATGAGCCTGACTTAGGAGAAGCGATTCGGCGGGTGCTGAGTCGAGAAAAGTATGTTGTGGATTGGGCGCAAGATGGCAACGAGGCTTGGGACTACCTGGATACGCACTGGGTTGAGTACACGATCGCGATCATCGATTGGATGTTGCCTGGAATCACCGGGATTGAGCTATGTCAACGATTGCGATCGCACAATAATCCATTACCTGTGTTGATGTTGACGGCAAAAGATCGAATTGAAGATAAAGTCATTGGGTTGGATGCGGGAGCCGATGATTATCTGGTGAAACCGTTTGGCATGGCAGAACTGCTAGCCCGAATGCGCGCATTGCAACGGCGATCGCCCCAGCTTCAACCCGCTCAACTTCAAGTCGGCAAACTTGTTTTAGACTACGGCACCCATACGCTTGTTTATCACCATCAAATCGGTAGCCAAGAAATTCCATTGACCACCAAAGAATTTCAGGTGCTGGAATATTTTATGAAACGTCCTGGGCAAATTATCACAAGCCAGCAATTTATTAATCAGCTTTGGGAAATTGGAGCAGAGCCAACCAGCAATGTGGTCGCTGCCCAAATCCGTCTGTTGCGACGCAAACTGGCTGAAACCGGGGATGATAGTTTTGTAGAAACCGTTCACGGAATGGGCTATCGATTCAACAGTTCCCATGCACGACAATAAACCATTTAATCAATCCCGCAGACGGTTAGCAGGCAGCTATGCCGCCGTCATGGGCATCATCCTCAGCCTCTGCGGATTGACCGCTTACCAAATGCTTGCCTATGCTCACTGGCAGGCGATCGCTCAAGAATTGGAGTCCGTGTCAGGGACTTTACACGATAGTTTAGAATCCAAGCTAATGCAGCCGGGGCAGCTTAGTGTGGCAGTAGAGCAAGCTTTGCCAGGATTGTGCATTATTGGCAAAAACTGCATCAATCAGCCGAGCGATCGCCATATTCTCGGCATCGTTCGCCAAGGAGACTACTACATCCGCTTTTTAGATCAATCCGGTCGAGTCGTTGCAGTGCTAGGGCAGCCGCCAAAAGAACTTCCAGTTTATCTACAGCAAGAGTGGCAAACATTAAATACGCATACGGGAACGCGCTATCAGCAAATCTCGCTGCTGCTGAAAGCCACTGATCGTTCGCCTTGGGGTTATATGCAAATTGGGCGATCGCTGAAAGAATATGATGATCACTTAGCACTGCTGAAACTATTGGGACTGTTGGGTTTACCGATCGCCATGCTGCTCGTGGGCGCTGCCAGTTGGGGATTAGCAGGATTGGCAATGCAGCCAGTTTATCAATCCTACAAACAAATGCAGCAGTTTACCGCCGATGCTGCCCATGAACTCCGTACGCCCGTTGCCGCCATTCGGGCGATCGTGGAAGCAGCCCGTGATGTCAGCCCTCTAACGGAGTCAGAAGCTCAGGCAACCTTAGCCACCGTTGAACGGCAAAACACCCGCTTGGCGCACTTAGTCCAAGACCTACTGCTACTCTCTCGCATGGAACAGAACACATCAGCAGGAAAGCAATCCCCCTGTTGCCTCAATGATCTGATTGGCGATTTGGTAGAAAGCTTGTCTGTGCTAGAAACCGCTGCCCACGTCAAACTACTGACTCAAATGCAAGCTCCTGAACCACTGTATGTGATGGGTGACGAAAACCAACTCTGTCGCCTGATTTCTAATCTCGTCACAAATGCACTGCAATACACGCCAGCAGGGGGTAAAGTCACGGTTGTTTTAGAGCGAGAGGATCAGTATGCCCAAATCTCTATTCAAGATACTGGAATTGGCATCGCGCCTGAAGACCAATCTCGCATTTTTGAACGTTTTTATCGGGTGAACAGCGATCGCTCTCGTCATACGGGAGGATCTGGCTTAGGGCTGGCGATTTCCAGCGCGATCGCTCACGTCCACAGGGGGAGATTGAGCGTTTCCAGCGAGTTGAATAAGGGAAGTCTGTTCACGCTAACACTACCACTCAAGTCGCCTCCATCGGACTCTCAAGCTTAAATCATGCCATATGCTTAAACCAGGCTTGCAGCCGTTTTCATCCATCAAGTAAAACTCTGACACCTCTAAAAACATGCCCTCAAACTCCATTCATTGAAAAATTCCCTATTGGGGGGCGATCTGGATTGCTACGCCTATACAGGTAAACGCGATGGTTCAAACCAAGCCACGATTTCTAACCTTTGAAGAGTACCTGTCCTACGACGATGGGACGAAGGATCTGTATGAGTTATTCAACGGGGAATTGATTGCGGTGCCACCAGAGTCAGGCGTAAATGTTCAGCTTGCCACTCGTTTACTGGTGTGGTTTACCCATTTAATTGGCAGCGATCGCGTCAGAGGACAGGGGTTGGAATTGGAAGTGCGCGGAGAACCCCGGAATCGGTATCCTGATTTGACGATTATTCGGGAAGAACATATCCTACAACTGGCAACCCGAAATACCCTTCGTCTCTTCATGGCTCCGCCAGAGTTGGTCGTAGAAGTGATGAGTCCCGGCGAATTGCAGCGAGACCGAGACTATGTTGCCAAACGCCTGCAATATCAAGATCGAGGTATCCCAGAATATTGGCTGATTGACCCGCAATTACAGGCTGTGATCCTGTTGCGGCTAGAGTCAGAAACTTATGTTGAAGTGGGAGCATTTCAGAGCCGCGATCGCATCATCTCTTCACTTTTTTCTGAATTGCAACTCACTGCTGACCAAGTTTTTACAGCTAGATAGTGAGATTGATAGCAAGGAGTGAGTGCGATCGCTGTGAACAGTGCGCGAACTATTGAAATGAGTAAGCAAACAGACAAAATGAGCAAGCATTTTGCCATTTTGCCAGCGGAAAACACCAAAATGAGTGCGCGAACTACTGAAATGAGTAAGTAAATAGGCAAAATGAGAAGGCAAATTGCCGTTTCGCTTGCGGAAAATACCACAATGAGTGCACAGTTCACTGAAATGAGTAAGCAAGTAGGCAAAATGAGCAGGCAAATTGCCTATTTATTGACTGATTTCTGGGAAGAGTTAGGAGCGATCGCGCCAGCGTGTGCGGAGCACGTATCGCCTAACTTAGCCGAAGCGAAGGTTCAATGTCCTGTTTCCAAGTAAAGATTGAGGATGCCTAAACTGCAACTTCCCGAATCGATGTAGGCTTGAAGTATTCCTCATCAAATGAGGGCGGCATGTTGAGGATTACCGTTGAAGCAGCAGTGGGAGGACGTATGACGCTTGAGGAAGTTTTCAGTCTAGTGAAACAACTTTCCCTGGTGGATAAGGTGCGATTGATTGAGCGAGTGGCTCCTGAAATCGAGCGAGACTTGACAGAGCCTCGTCCTATGTCTCGTCGATCGCTGTGGGGATTGTGTGCTGACCTGGGAACTGCCCCATCGGCGGCTGACATTGACCAGGCACGCCGAGAAGAATGGGCGAGTTTTCCACAGGAGGATATTTCGTGATCCGTGCTGTGGCAGATACCCATGCCATTATCTCGTACATTTTCGCCGATCGAAGGCTCTCTGAAACTGCCCGAACAACCATCGAACAAATTGCGGTTGAAGGGGATCAGGTGGCTTTTTCGTCGATCATTCTGGCTGAAATCATTTACCTAAGTGAGCGAGGGCGGATTGCGGCAGAGACGCTTGAGCGTCTATTGCGAACTGTTGATGGTGAAAATTCAGTACTGACTGAAGTTCCCTTTGATCGCCATATTGCTCAAGCCTTGGCACGGGTTGAGTGATCGCAGGTTCCAGATTTACCGGATCGCATGATCGCAGCAACAGCCTTGTATTTGGGAGTTCCATTGATTAGCCGCGATCGCCAAATTCAGTTATCTGATATTGAGACGATTTGGTAAGGGCGGTGGCGTAACCTATGCAGAGCACGTATCGAACGGCTGAAGTCAGCGATTAACCGAATGACAAGCCCCGATAAGCGATCGCTCTTGCAATTGGGTGGATTGCGATCGCTGTTGCTCCGTAAAACAGTCAGAGATGAATTTTTCTTTCAAGTTTGAAAAAACTCCACCTTTTTTAGATGCCCAGTCTAGAGAGGGGAGTTATACTGAATTCGTTTGCCTAAACCCCTCGATTTGGAATCTTAGACAGAATTCTGTCTGCCTAAATGCCGAATTTGAGATCGCAGGCTGAATCCTGTCCACCTAAACACCCAATACGGGATCTTAGACAGAAACTTTCAGTCTAAATAAGAGTTATACGTTTAGGTTTCTGTGTGAATGGACACTAATGTTTTCTCTAAGCCTTGGGAATCATCATGAGCTACGTTTGCTACAGATCTCTGATGCGGACGCACTTTTCAGTTTGGTAGACAAGAACCGTTCGTATTTGCGTACTTGGCTTCCTTGGTTGGACGGTACAACGGGTTCCTCTGATATACGAGACTTTATTAAATCGACCCTTCAGCAACTAGCAGATAATCGAGGCTTTGTTGCTGCTGTTTGCGTTGAAAAGTCGATCGCTGGCGTGGTTGCCTACAACCACATTGATTGGCAGAATCGCATTGGCTATATTGGTTACTGGCTCGCCGAGGCTCATCAGGGTAGGGGGTTGATGACGATTTCTTGCAAGGCGGTGATTGATTATGGCTTTGAGGTACTTGCACTGAATCGGATGGTGATATATTGTGCTTCTGAAAATAGCCGCAGCCGCGCGATTCCTGAACGTTTAGGCTTTACACATGAAGGGACTTGCCGTGATGCAGAGTGGCTTTATGATCGCTTTGTTAATCATGAAGTTTATGCCCAACTCCATAGCGATTGGAATAGGCGCAACGAATAACAATCCCGTTGCACACCGACCGCTGCAAGTTTATTATTGTGATGCAGAGATTACTTGCGGCGGGTGAACGGGGTCTGTTACGAGGATGAGTACTGTTTCCCATTCATTGAATATCAATGAGGTAGTGCATGAATTTGAGAATGACGATCGCCCAACCTAGTCAAAGCGATCGATTCTGTGGTGGTGAAAGAAAAGCACCGACCCGATTGGTACAAGACCTGGAAGGCAGTTCGATTGTCTGGGTCGAGTTGCTCAGATCCATCCAAATCTATGTCAACATTGCGGCTCAACGTGGGTTTGAAATTGTCCTCAAACCTTTGCCCAACCGGGCTTATCGAGAATGCTACAAGACCTGAG
>CASBQE010000381.1 GCA_949127665.1 Synechococcales cyanobacterium PMM_0083 | reverse complement strand
GATGCGCGATCGCCGATTGATGGTCAACCCATGACACCTGCCGACTATGCCGAACTGCAAAATCAACTCAACACGTCCGTTGAACAGCCTATTGAGCTTTCCGATAAGTTGGTCAATACCGTGAAGCTCTTGAAACTGCGTAAATTTGTTAAAAAATTCTTGCCCTTTATTCCGCTGAAATAAGAAGTACATTTTGTGCTGTTTTGGAGGATGGGCAGAAAGCCTGCTGCAAGTTGTGATTATAACCAGCAATTTCAACCGCTTAGTTCTTGATCAGCCATATTTGGTGGAGAGAGCGATCGCCCATCAACATCTACCGTCGTTGTGTCAGGTCTTTGTAATAGGATTAAAAGCGTTGGTGCAAGTGGCTGTAGATTGAGTTGAGCATATGTCTAAAACGAGCAGTGTGATTGTGGTGGGTGCTGGAATTGCGGGGCTGGCGGCGGCTAGCAGGCTCCAGTCCTTTGGGTATACCGTAACGGTGCTGGAAGGGCGCGATCGCATTGGCGGCAGAATTCACACCGATCGCGGCTGGGGCGTTCCTGTAGAACTGGGGGCGGCTTGGGTGCATGGCATGGATGGCAACCCAGTGATGGATCTGGCGCTGCAATCGGATTTGGAAACGGTGATCACTGATTACGAAAATCTTTGGCTTTACGACACCAAGGGCGTTGTGCTAGAAGATGACGATCAAGTGGAGCTAGAAGAGCAATTTTGGGAAGCGCTGGATGAGGTAGAAGAACTCGTTGAGCAAATGGATGAGCAGGATGAAGCGGATATTTCCTTGCAGACCGCGCTGGATATTGTGTTGAGCAAATGGGAGCTATCTGCCCAAGATCGACGTGAGTTGGATTATGCGATCGCGTCCCTGATCGAACATGAGTATGCTGCCGATAGTGCCGATCTCTCTGCCTACTACTGGGATGAAGGCGAAGAATTTGACGGCGAAGATTGCCTGTTTCCTCAGGGCTACGATCAGCTTGTGACCGCCGTGGCAAAAGATTTAGATATTCGGCTAGAGCATTGTGTTCAAACGGTGGAGTATGAGCAAACAGGTGTGCGGGTGCAGTGTGGGGATGCCACCTTTCAAGCGGATTATGCGATCGTCACGGTGCCGTTGGGAGTGTTAAAGGCAGGTTCCGTCGTGTTCTCTCCACCGTTGCCGGATGCTAAACAACAGTCAATTGAGCGGTTAGGTATGGGTGTGTTGAATAAAGTCGTATTACGTTTTTCCAAGGTGTTTTGGGAGAAGTCAGCAGAAGTGATTGGCTACATTCCCAAGAAAAAGGGTGAGTGGGTCGAGTTTTTTAATCTTCATCCCATCATCGGAAAGCCAATTCTGGTTGGGTTTAATGCAGGTAGCTATGCCAAAGCATTAGAAGACTGGGCGGATGAGAAAATTGTGGCAGCCGCAATGCAAACTCTGCGCACGATCTATGGCGCAAAAGTCCCTGACCCGACCGATTACGCCATTACGCGCTGGGGATCTGACCCGTTTATGCACGGGGCTTACTCGTTCTTGGCAACCCATGCCACCGATGAAGATTACGATATGTTGGCGGAACCCGTGGGCGATCGCCTCTTTTTTGCAGGAGAAGCCACATCCCGGCAATATGCCGCAACGGTTCATGGGGCGTTGCTTTCAGGCTGGCGAGAAGCCGATCGCATCCACAATCTCGACTAGAATAAAATCTTTCGTTACCAAGATAAGAAGCTATAGGCGCTGGAGAGGAAGACATGGCGGGTCAAATTTTGGGCGATCGCTACCAAGTTGAGCGACAGATCGGCAAACAAACCGGGCGCTGGACGCTGCTTGCCCGTGATCTTCAGACCCAGGAATTGGTCGTCCTCAAGCTGCTATTTATCGATGAACAACTGCAATGGGATGACCTGAAGCTATTTGAGCGCGAAGTTGAAATCCTGAAATCTCTTTCTCACCCATCGATCCCATCCTATTTGGGCTACTTTGAGCATGAGCTACCCAACGCCAAAGCGCTGACGCTGATTCAAACTTACGTGGAAGGCAAATCTCTAGAGCAATGCTTGCAGCAGGGGCGATTATTTACTGAAGTAGAAACCAAACAAATTGCCAAAGCCTTGTTGGGGATTTTGAGCTACCTGCACGGACGGCAACCACCCATCATCCACCGCGATCTGAAACCGAGTAATGTGCTGCTTGCCAACCGTCAGCTTTATCTGATTGATTTTGGCTCGGTCAAGCGCGTATCTGGCAATGAGAACACCGCCTTTACGGTAGTGGGCACCTATGGCTACATGGCACCCGAACAGTTTAGCGGCAGAGCCGTTCCCGCGTCTGATTTATTTAGCTTGGGTGCAACGTTGGTCGCGTTGGTTACTGGCACTCATCCATCCAGTTTGCCGCGTGTGGGCACCAAAATCGACTATGCCAAACAGCCAAACATCAGCCCAGAGTTTGCCGATTGGCTCGGCTGGCTCTATGAACCCAATTTGGATCGACGGGTAAAGTCAACCCAGGAAGCCCTTCATGCATTGGATCACGGACGACAGGCTGAGGCAGCACCCGCCAAAATCACCCCAGCCCGAAAACCCGCTGATACCAAAATCACGCTGACGAAGGAACCCACCTTTTTAGAAATCATTTTGCCTGCCCGTATGGGGCAAGTGCAGCTTCAAATTGACCAGCAGCAAATTTCCCTGACGCAGAAACGATTGGGCATTCAAACTGGGCGATCGCAAACTTCACCCCGCAAAGACATCACCAAGTTGGAATGTTCGCAATCGGCAGATGGAGAGGCTACTTTGACCATTTGGGCGGATGCTCAAAAATATGAACTCAAGACTATGCCATCTTTGACCAAACCTGAACTGGATTGGTTGACCTACGAACTTTCTACTTGGCTGAAGGTGCCGATCAGTCGCTGAGCAAGCAGAGATCTGGCAGAGATTTTTTTGGCGATCGCGCCTATTGATATTCTTGTAACCAAATGTCTACAAAATACTCCTGGTGCAGAAAACGGATCGAGTCACGTTCAATGGTGCAGCAAGTTCTGGGGTGAATAGCTCTAAAAACTCGACGAAAAAAGTGGAGAGTAAGTCTTTGAAAAGGCGATCGCGTTCAGTCATAGTTTCTAAAAACTAAGCCTGTTCCGCTCCATTGATTTCAACGAACAAGACCGAATCTCCAAAACCTTGGATTAACTGTCGCGCCAATTGTAAAACCAAATCTGCAAAACAGGCTAAGTATCTATGAATCAACCAAAGAGTTTACTTATAAAGCTCAGTGGAAAGGCGAAACGCCAAAATTCCGGGAATCAAAGCAACGACTAGGGCAATAAAAACCTGACTATCTGATAAAGACATACTTTTAAGACTCCTGACGGGAATATTTAAAATCTATCGTCCTCTAATCTCGGCTACAATGCGCTCTTTGGTGGCTATCTTGTTACAAGTTGCAATATTCCAGAGGTCAAGCTCGCCGATCGCCGATCTCCGTTCGTCAAGCTCTAGGGCTGGGTAGTGTCATAATCGAGATCTGCGTTGAGCTTAAAGTAACTTTTTAATCAATTACTTTGCTTTGTCAGCATTTCTATTTTGAGAACACTGGATATATGGATCAACTGCTCAATTTTTCACCAAATTTTGGAACAGATACATTACTTTTGCTACCCGTTTTAGTGGCACTAGAAGCGGTGCTTTCAGCCGATAATGCGATCGCCCTTGCCGCGATCGCCCAAGGCTTACACGACCCTGCTTTACAACGCCGTGCCCTCAACATTGGCTTGATATTCGCTTACATCCTGCGAATGAGCTTAATTTTGACCGCAACCTGGGTCGCTGATTATTGGCAGTTTGAACTAGCTGGCGCACTCTATTTGCTGTGGTTGGTTTTTCAATACTTTACTTCAGGCTCAGATGAGGGTGAAGACGCGCATCACGGACCGAGATTTGATTCCCTATGGCAAGCGATTCCGGTGATTGCAGTCACCGATTTAGCATTTTCTTTAGACAGCGTTACTACCGCGATCGCAGTTTCCAAAGAGACGTGGCTGATCTTGGTGGGTGCCACGATTGGGATTGTGGCACTCCGGTTCATGGCAGGGCTATTTATCCGCTGGTTAGATGAGTTTACTCACCTTGAAGATGCAGGTTACAT
>CASBQE010000380.1 GCA_949127665.1 Synechococcales cyanobacterium PMM_0083 | reverse complement strand
TTTTGGCAACAGAGACGACCAAGCGTAAATTCGCCTTAATCATATGCTCTTTTGCACGGCTACCTTCAGTTTGAATGCGCTCTAGCTCATCAACGGGTAGATTTGCGATCGCTGCCCAATGACGCTTTCCGGCTGCCAAACGGGGCTTGAGTTCTGTAATGTCTACGTCGCCTTCGGTTGCCCAGCGTTCTAAGGAAGGGCGATGTCCGAGTTGAGAGGTCAGGCGATCGTGAGCTTCCACCAATTTGACATACTGCTGAATGGCTCCCGACTCTTGTTCTACTGCTGCTGCACGCAACTCTAGTAAAGCCATATAGCGCTGCACTCGCTGAGCCTCTGAGACTTCTTCGTCTCTTCCTAGCAAGCGAACACGCCCAATCTCTTGGAGATACAAACGAACAAGATCGGTTGTGCGTTGAGAGGCGGCTCGATAGAAACTGTTAGGATTCACAGCATCCATTTCCAAATCCATCGCATCAACGGAATGGTCTTCAGCATGGGGGCTAGTGGGCTGAAAACGTTGAGAGTATGCTTGTTGCGCGTCGTAGTCTGCTTTAGCGTAGAAAGTTGTTGCTGGCATAGTCTCGTCTCGGTTACTCCAGATAAGAATTAGCTTCAGTTACAAGTAAAAGTAGTGTTCCCTTCAGGGGGGACTGATGAACACCGCTTAGGGTTCCGTAATGATCCCTTTTTGAAGCTGTCGATATAAATGGTCAAAATTATGCGATCGCTCAGTCATATAACCAGTCGTAGATTGCCGCACCTGATACTTAAAAAGCAGAACTTGGCTTGTGTCAAAAAATATTGACTTTTTCACCAGTTTCCACGTCTCAGTTAGTATGGGAAGCCGTCAAACAAAAGGTCATGACTTGAATCAAGGCATACGCTAACCTACATCACCCTCTTGCTTCTTTCCTGACTTTGAAAGCGTAATCCGGCATCTTTACTAATGCTTTGAATGACGGTTTGTTTGATTAGGAAACCGTGAAAGGTGTAGAACAGGACTTGCATTTGTTGGCTTTATGACCACAAGGCGATAGATTGCATGTCACCTTTGCGCCCTCACTCTAAATCCCTTTGCTTTAATCGAACTGGTCAGTCAAGCAATGTTTCCAATAAAAAATATCAATATCGAAACTTTAAAGCAGGCGTATGATGCTCAGGGCAAAGCTTTCACATAAAAGCGGTTATGTCGCCGCATTCTTCTCTAACCTGCCAAAGACTCTTGATTCTCAATTTCCTGGACTGTTATGGGCAACTCCAGACAATAGCCTGCACCATAGACGGTTTTGATATAGCGCGGATGGCGTGCGTCTGGTTCTAATTTAGTACGCAGGTGCCGAACATGCACCCGAATCGTTTCAATATCATCGTTTGGATCGTAGCCCCACACCTCTTTGAGAATTTCGCTAGGAGATACGGTTTGCCCATGTCGCTGAAGTAAGCAATGCAGCAGTTCAAATTCTAGATGAGTCAGTTTGACGGTGCGATCGAACCAAATTGCCTCAAATCGTTCAGGCACCAATGTCAGCGGTCCGTAGTTCAAAATCTCGCTGTGTTTGGCGGCTTGGGGAATGCGATCGGTGCGACGCAGCAATGCTCGAACTCGCGCCAGCATTTCCTCTAATTCAAAGGGTTTGGTGAGATAGTCATCGGCACCTGCATTAAAGCCATTAACTTTATCTTGGGTTTGTCCTAAGGCGGTCAGCATCAGCACCGGAATATCAGCAGTGCGTTCATCTCGCCGGAGTCGTTGGCAAACTGTAAAACCATCTAGTTTAGGTAACATCAAATCCAGCATGATCAGATCAGGCTGGATTTGTAGCGCCATTGCTTGCCCTTTGATTCCATCTGGAGCCTGACTAACGTCATATCCAGCCATCTCCAGGTTGACAGCAACTAATTCAGAAATTGCGGGGTCGTCATCAATGACGAGTATCCGAGGCATTATCAAGTAAGGTATTTGCTGAAGGTTTGCTAAGAATTTTTAGAAAGTACGAGTATCTCTGGGAAAGCTATCCGCAATGATCTCGATGTTTCTAAACAACAAGATTCTGTCATAATTCTTTTGCTTTTAGTTAATAATTTTTTTAGATTTGTGATCGCGCTAATTATGCAAACTTAAACACGCGATCGGGACTCCGTTGATAACGGTGCTTGACTTACTGACAATTCACCCATTACATTCGCTGCGATAGGCTGAATGCAATGCCCCTTCCTAAATAACTGAATGATTGCTTCATTGTGGATAAGTTTGTTTGGGATAGTTGCACTACTGCTGGCGCTAAGCGGAATACTGCTGTATTTGGGCAAGCTGAGATCGGCAGCTATCTCTGCTCCTCAGCTTCTAGTCAACACGTCAAGTGACCGACTGTGCCCACCTGCCAAGGTTTCGGTGATTATTCCTGCTTACAATGAAGCTGATAATATTGCAGCCTGTATTATGGCGGTTTTAGAAAGCTCTGATTGGTCAGCGGATTGGCTCAAAGTGTGGGTAGTGGATGACCAATCGACGGACGATACGTTGGCGATCGCCCAAAATTTACAGGCGACCCTTGCCGATCCCCGCTTACAGGTGATTGCTGGAAAACCCCGCCCAGCCGACGAAACTTGGGTGGGAAAAAACTGGGCGTGTGTCCAAGCGGTAGAGCAAGCCAGCGGAGAGTTTTTGCTGTTTTTGGATGCAGATGTGCGGCTGAAACCGGGTGCAATTTCGACAGCGTTGGAGTTGGTTCAGCGATCGCAGCTTGATTTGTTCACCTGTTGGCTCACCCTTATTTGTGGCTGTTGGGCAGAGTGGCTAGCGCAACCGCTAATTGCAGGCATCTTGGCAGCAGGGCTGGACTTTGCTCAAATCAACGATCCCCAGTCGGAAACCGTCTTTGCCGTAGGACCTTTTATGCTGTTTCGGCGAACGGCTTACGAACAAATTGGTGGGCATCGAGCAGTCGGCGATCAGGTTGTGGAAGATGTAGAGCTTGCGCGGCTGATTAAGCAAAAAGGACTGACGTTACACTGTGGGCTAGGGCATGAGTTAGGCACCCTGCGAATGTATCCGACCGGCGCGGCGCTGTGGGAAGGCTGGACGAAAAACTGGTATCTCGGCTCTCAGCGAAACTTGGGGGTAACGTTGCAAACTGCGCTGCTGGTGTTTTGGATTTGCACGCTCCCTTGGTTAGCGGCTATTGGTCTTTTACTCAAGGGATCGCTAGCCGGGTTCACACCATTAGATGGAATTGCGATCGCCCTTGCTTTTGCTAGCATTCTGTTGCACTATCCCATCCGGTGCGCGATCGCCCAATTATCTGCCATTCCTCCCCGCTACTGGTGGCTCACTGGATTGGGTGGAGCCTTCGTCACAGCCATCATTCTTGGTTCTATCATCAAAACTAAAACTGGCTGGGGCTGGACTTGGCGCGGTAGATCCCTCAAAGGATCATGACGAATCACGAATCACAAATTACGCCCCTCTCCTCCACTCCCTCACTCGCCCCTCGCCCCTCACCTCCCTCAAATGCCCATGAAACTCGATGCTGTGGTTCTTGTTCTGATCAATATCCTGATTATCATCGGGCTTTCTCGCTTGGTTGGGCTGGCTTTTCGCCGGATCAGACAGCCCTTGGTGATTGGCGAAATTGTTGCCGGAATTATGCTGGGTCCCTCGCTGTTTGGCTGGTTGGCTCCCGATGCGGCGGCGTTTCTGTTTCCGCCAGAGGTGATTCCCTATTTGGGAGTGCTGTCTCAAATAGGGCTGATCTTTTTTATGTTTTTGATTGGGCTAGAGCTTGATCCAAAATACTTGAAGAGCCGGATTGATGTGGCGGTGCTGATCTCTCACGTCAGTATTCTGGTGCCGTTTTCATTGGGAACGCTGCTGTCACTGCTGCTGTATCCGCTGGTTTCCAATAACAGTGTGTCGTTTACGGCGTTTGCGCTGTTTTTGGGGGCAGCGATGTCGATCACGGCATTTCCAGTATTAGCCAGAATCATTACTGAAAATAATCTTCAGTCAACCCCTTTAGGAACGCTGGCGCTGACCTGTGCAGCGGTGGATGATGTGACGGCGTGGTGTTTGCTGGCGCTGGCGATCGCGGTTACCCGCACCAACAGCATGATAGGAGCCTTGCCCACGATTTTGGCTGCTGCTGTTTTCATCACGCTGATGTTGACCGTCATGCGGGTATTTTTGCAGCGGTTGGCTCGTTATTTCGATCGCACTGGGCACCTGAATCAGTTCATGCTGGCGGGCATTTATATGGGCGTAATCGCCTCAGCCTTGATCACAGAACTGATTGGCATTCACCTAATTTTTGGTGCCTTTTTGCTCGGTGCTGTCATGCCCAAACATCCAGGCTTGACCCGCGAACTGGCGCAAAAAACTGAAGATTTTGTCTTGACTCTCTTGCTGCCTATTTTCTTTGCCTACAGCGGCTTGAGAACTCAGATTGGCTTGCTCAATAGCCCGGTGCTGTGGGGATTATGCGCTTTAGTGGTTGCTGTTGCCATTGTGGGCAAATATGTGGGCACCAACGTATCGGCTCGGTTTTGCGGGATTGAAAAGCGAGATGCGGCGGCACTGGGTTGGATGATGAACACCCGTGGGCTAACGGAGTTGATTGTGCTTAACATCGGGCTGAGCTTGGGTGTGATCTCGCCGCTATTGTTTACCATGCTGGTGATTATGGCGCTGGTGACGACGTTTATGACCTCGCCATTGCTGGAGTGGATCTATCCGAAGCAACAAATTCGGGAAACGATGGTGGAGCCTGTGACCGAGGAGGTTGCTCCCAATTATCGGATTTTGGTGCCGATCGCCAACCCCAGTACCCAACAAGGGCTGATTCAACTGGCAGCGGCGATCGCGGCGAGCAATCAACCGCCCCCTGCCGATTCGCCCATCTCTGCGGCAGTCTATCCGCTCAGCTTGATTCAGCTAGAAGAAGAGTATGCCTACCAAAGCACCCCTGCCTCAGTCGAGCGCCTAATCGCCGATCGCCGCAGTCAAGTGCTTGACTTAATTGAGACTTTAGAGCCGCCGTTCATTCGTTCATTGGTGCATCCAGTCGTGCGCGCCACGAGAGATATTGGTCAAGAAACTGCCAACATCGCCGAACGCGATCGGATTGACCTCGTGTTAATGGGCTGGCATCGTCCGGCGTTTAGCAAAAATCGCTTGGGCGGCAGAGTGGGTCAAATCCTCAGCACCGCACGGGCAGATGTTGCCGTGTTTGTCGATCGCCAGCACGGCAAACTAGAAAAACTGCTGGTTCCCTATGTGCCGAATGTTCACAATGATTTGGGTTTAGAAATTGCTCTGAGATTGGTGCTGAATAGCCCAGATTGTTCTCTCACCATTTTGCGAGTTGCCCAAGAGCATCAAACCAGCGACCTCACCTATGAGCTAAAAACCTTGATGAATCAACTGCCTGATTCTTTGCTCCAGCGGATTCATATTCCCCAAGTGGAATCGCAAAACCCGATCGCCGCCGTCGTGCAAGCCTCTGCAAACGCTGATCTCACCATTGCCGGAGCCAGCCGCGAATGGGGGCTTGAGCGCCAAACCTTAGGATTTTATGCCGATCAATTAGCCGTGCAGTGTTACTCCTCCCTGTTAATTACTCGGCGCTATAGCCGCGTCACCTCTCATTTGGCATCGGTTTTACCCAGCACCACCGAGATTACTCAAAAACCGGAGGTCAGCGCATGAAGGGGCATTTCAGTCCGAAATCGCTCATTTTTTATGGATGCGCGATCGGCAGCGTTACGCTTTTGTTTAGCCTTGCCACTGCCTATGGTGAGGCAAATCTCAAAGCGCCCTATAGAATTGATGGTCGTTATCCCCTTTTAGCATCCTCATTGCCAGGATGTTTGCAGGCTCAGTCCGTCATTCTTGAGGTTCAACAATCGGGTGTGTTCTTGACAGGTTCTCTCTTGCCACCTGCGTCTGAAAAGATGGTTCAAATGGCTCGCGATCGCCCTTCCTTGCATGGCAATTGGCGCAATCAGCAGTTCACTTTAGAGGGAAGCGTCAGAGATATCCCCAACTGTCAAGGCAGCGTCACGATTCAGGGAATGATTGAGCAAGATAGGCTCAAAGGCACCCTTCGTCTCAGTTCTAGCCCGAACGAAGTCCCTTTTTCTGCCAAGCGAGAAGCGCCGCCAGCCAAAACTCAGCAGCATTAAAAACAGCGGTAAGTATTTTAATCAGACGGGTCGAACGCTCCAAACTGGACTCGCTATATCTTCACAAAAACTCTATTCAATTCTTCCTGAAATGGCTGCTTTGTAGGGAATAAAGGAATGGTAGATGCACCCTGATTTAATCCCTGGCGGTTTCGTCAGGGATTTTTTTTACTTTGTGCGGCTCAAAGCGATCGCAAGCTGGTACAAAATGGGCGCAATCAGCAACGCGGGTAAGAAGGCAGCAATCCGAATTTTGGCAATGTCTAACAGGTTGAATCCAATGCCAACAATCATCAAGCCGCCTACACCAGTAGTTAGCAGAATAGGCGGCGCAGTAGCGGGGTCAGGAATGATCTGGGCGAGGGTGCCTGCCAACAGAGATAAACTGCCCTGGTAGAGCAAAATCATCAGGGCGGAAAACCCGACACCCATGCCAAAACTGCTGGTGAAAGCGATCGCGGCAAATCCATCCATCGTGCTTTTGAGTAGCAAGATCCGATTATCGCCCGTGAGTCCGTTGCTCAAGCTGCCCAAGATTGCCATCGGTCCTACACAAAACAGTAGACTGGCGGCTACAAACCCTTCCGTAAAAGTGCTGTTGCCGCTGAAATGGTGCTTTAGGCGATCGCCCAGTGCCGTCAACCGCGCCTCAATTTGCCACCATTCGCCCAGCAAGCCGCCAGCCACCAGCGCGATCAGTCCCAACACAATGCCATCCAACAATCCTGCTTGCACTTTGGTCAAATTCCCTGCCATCGTGAAGCCCAGAAATGCCGTTAGCAACCCTACGCCCTGAGTAATCACGGTGATCATTCTGAATGGCAATCGCCCCCGCAGCAACAAACCAGCCGCCGTTCCCAGCAAAATTGTCAGCACATTGATCCAGGTGCCGCTCGTCTTCATCCAAAAATCTAGACTGACGGACTCCATGCTTCTACCGTTTTGATGGGTCAGCCTATGTTCCTATGTTTTGGACTGCTTTTTCAATGTTTCTTATTGAAAAATGCTGGCATTACTTATTGCATCTTTTTCTCAAATAGGCATAATATTGTTATGTAGTTTTTGCAGTTGCCTTAAATGGGCTGCTGTAATTTTTGCTTTTACTTAGGAAATATAATGGTTTCTATTCAATGGCTTAAACTAACTGCTGGTGGGGCTTTAATCAGCTTTGTTGGCTTTAATGCTGCCGTTTCTTCATCTTCTTGGATCGGTGAGCCTGCGATCGCGAGTGAGCCAACCGCCGTTCAATCTCGACCCACTCCTGCATCTAGCCCTCAACTACTAGCTCAGGCGCAAATTAAGAAAATACAAATCGTTTTTCCAGGACGGGCAGATGCCACAGATCTAAAAACTAAAATTGAAGCTGTTGCCACCTTTTTGACTCGCGAGATGGGGATGCCTGTGGAAGGAGTGATTGCAGACGAGACAGCAGCCGTTGAAGCTTTGCGAGCTAACCGAGCCGATGTCGCGTTTTTAAGCAGTCGCCCCGCTTTAAAGGCGCAGCAACTAGCAAATGCCAAACTCTATTTAGCTGAAGTGCGACCCAACTATTCCGGTGGGCACACCTACCGTTCCATCTTTGTGGTGCCGAAAGATAGCTCCCTTAAAACGAGAGCTTCTAACAAGCAAACTTTAGAACAACTGCGTGGTAAGAAGGTTGCCTTCACCTCTCCCACGTCTGGTTCTGGATTTATTTTTCCGGTCGCTGAGATGGTCAAACAAGGACTGGTGCCAAACCGCGATCGCGTCAAAGATTTCTTTCAACAGGTCACCTATGGCAATGGCTATAGTGGTGCCTTACAAGCGGTGTTGCGTGGACAAGCTGATGTGGCGACCGTGTCGGAATATACCTTAAGACCGCCCTACATTACTGAAGCGGAAGCTCAAAAGCTGAGAATTCTAGCCTTTATGGCCAACGTTCCCGCCCACGGCGTTGCGATCGATGATGATATGCCGACTGCGACCCGAAATAAGCTAATCAACGCCATGATGAAGCTGAATGAGCCTGCGAATAATAAACTGCTAAAAGACCTGGGCAACGCCACAAACTTAGTGCGAGTCGATCACGATCGCCACCTAAGCCCGATGCGTGAGGCGCTTAAGCGTGCAGGAATCGAGTAATCACAGCGCAGCCATTGTCTGCCAAAACCTTGAGACACCCTACCTTGCAGCTTTGCATCGCCCAATTTTGAACCGAGTTGATTTCACGATTCAAACGGGAGAATTTGTTGTCCTGCTGGGCTTGAATGGGGCAGGAAAATCGACCCTGCTGCGATCGCTCGTGGGATTAGTGCCCATTCATCAGGGCACTGTGACGATCGCTGGAATGCCCTTGTCGCCGCGCACCCTGCCCCAAGTTCGGCGAAAAATGGGGATGCTATTTCAAGGCGGCGGCTTAATTCCGCAGTTATCTGCGGTTGATAACGTCCTCTGCGGACGATTGGGACAGCGACCCAGTTGGCGCACTCTGACAGGGTTTGCTAAATTCGATCGCCATCGTGCCCTTGAGCTATTGGATGATCTGGGGCTAAGAGAGTTGGCATATCAAAAAACCAGTCGCTTGAGTGGAGGGCAGCAGCAGCGCGTCGCGATCGCCCGTGCATTAATGCAATCGCCCCAAATCTTGTTGGTCGATGAACCAATTGCGGGACTGGATGTGTTAGCAACTCAGCAAGTGATGGATACTCTGGCACAGTTGAACCGCAACGGCATCACTATTGTGGCGGTGCTACATGAGTTAGCGATCGCTGCCAACTATGCAGAACGGGCGATCGTTTTAGATCAGGGCAAAGTGGTTCACGATGGCTCTCCACAGCAGCTTTCAGCGCACTTCCAGATGCAGGCATGAGAAAATGAAAGACTTAAAACACTTTTGGCAACGCGCTGGATGGCTCAGGCATCTACTGATTGGAGTGGGTGTCGTGCTGGTTTATGGCTGGGCATTGCGAGGGCTGCAAGTTGATTTGGAACTGCTGAAAACGAGCGTTCCCTATGTGATTGATTTTGTCTCGCGCCTGTTTCCGCCCGATTGGAGTGTGCTAGATGTGGCAGTTAAGGCGCTAGTGGAGACAGTACAAATGTCGCTGTGGGGCACGACGATCGGGGCGATTCTGTCGGTGCCGATCGCCGTTCTTTCTGCTCGCAATTTGGCTCCCCGCTGGATACAGTTCTTTGCCAATCTGCTGCAAAATCTGGTGCGATCGGTGCCCTCGATCGTGCTGGGGTTATTGTTTGTTGCCGCTACTGGGTTGGGGGCCCCGGCTGGAACCTTGGCATTGAGCATTTATACGATCGGCTATCTGGCGAAGTTCTATCAAGAAGCGATCGAATCGGTGGATGGGCGATCGCTCGAAGCGTTGGAAGTCTCTGGAGCCTCTTGGCTGCAAGTCGCTCAATACGGGATTTTGCCGCAAATTTTGCCCCTCAGCTTGGGCTACACCCTCTATATGTTTGAGTACAACATCCGGGCTGCTTCAGTGTTGGGCGTAGTGGGGGCTGGAGGCATCGGCTTTGAGCTAGTCAGCTACATTCGCGGGTTTGAGTATCCCAAAGCGACGACAATGATGTTGGTATTATTGGTTGTTGTCACTGCGATCGATGCCCTCAGTAGCCACCTCCGCCGCCGATTAGAAGCTGAATGAAAATCTGGGCGTTGCTGAACCGAAATATGAATTATCTGATGTGCAACTAAAGTGGCGTTGCTAAATATGGGGATGAATTAGACAGGAACGGGTACATCTTCAAATTTCAGGCAGTGAAGTAACAAGCGAATCGAGTGCTTCAGCATTGTCACGAATTTAGAATACCAGAAGGTCTTACGATGCAGTCGCGCTAAATAATGGCGTAACCGGGTGTTTTCCCCTTCCACTCGCGTCATGTAAGTCTTGCTGACAATCTGATCGCCATCGGCAATGAAGCAGGGATAGACTGACCAGCCGTCGGTGACGTAGAAATAGGACTGCCATGCCCCCACGAACTGACAAGTCAGCGCAAGCTATCGCCCACAAGGGCGAGAACGTCTTCGCACTATGGTCGCCTAACAACCCAGCCTAAAATCCCTGGTTTGAAGGGGTCAACCGCAGTCCAGAGCCAAATCTTGTTTGTTTTGAGCGGATAAAGGTTTCGAGTACCCT
>CASBQE010000379.1 GCA_949127665.1 Synechococcales cyanobacterium PMM_0083 | reverse complement strand
ACCTTTCCTTGCAACCCAACGGTTTTGGCAAAAAATATCGTGTGCGCTCCAATATCGGTGCCCACTTCCACGACTGTATTACCCAGATGCACCAAGGATTGAAACAGGCTGACCGCACCTTCAGTCCATTCACCGTATAGATCGAGCGATCTCCCCACGCCCAAATCGCTGACGTTAAACAACATCATACCGTGACGACATTGCTTAATGCGGTTGAAACCAGACAAGGAGAGTGTCGAGGGGCGAGTGTTGAGTGTCGAATGTCGAGGGGCGAGTGTTGAGTGTTGAGTGTCGAGTGTTGAGTGTCGAGTGTCGAGTGTTGAGTGTCGAGTTTGGAATTCGCCATTCGTCATATCTCCTAGGTCGACGCGATGCGAACGTAATTCGTCATTTCCTGTTGGTTCGCCATTCGTAATGAGTGCTTGCCGAACCTGCTGCATCACACCGTCCCAATCGGCGGGTTGGTTTTGGCGAAACAGGCGCATGGTGGGATACCAGGGGTTATCGTCGCGATCGGTGAGCCAGCGCCAGTCGGCGATGTGGGGCAGCAGTGTCCAAGTGGGTTTGCCCAAGGCTCCGGCGAGATGGGCGACGGCAGTATCGACGGTGATGATGAGATCAAGCTGAGCGATCGCGCAGGCGGTGTCGGCAAAATCGGTGAGTTGGTCTTGTAGATCTTGCAAGCGTGGGGTGTTGTCTAGCAGAGCGCGATCGGTAGCGGGCTGTTCTTTTTGCAGGCTGTAGAGCGCGATTCCTGGCACTTCCAAAAGCGAGAGAAAATGGCTGAGGGAACAGGAACGCTTGCCAGAGGTGGAATTGCTGGGATTAGTTGCCCAGACGATGCCGATTTTGAGGCGGGTATCCGGCGGCACTTCTAGCTGAATTGTGGATTGACTGGGCGGTGAGAGGTAAGGCACATTGGCGGGAATCGTGTCGGTGGTGGTGCCCAAAATGTAGGGCAGTTCCAGCAAAGGCGCGTGGGTGTGGATGTCGATGTTGTCTTTATCGCGATCGACACAACGACTAACACCAGGAACGGTGGATAGCAAACGCAGCAATGGTTTTTGGCAGGCGATGATCACCTCACCGCCACGGGCTGCCACCATCGGCGCATACCGGGCAAACTGGATAGTGTCGCCAAAGCCTTGTTCTGCGGTGAGCAAGATGACTTTGCCGTGCAAGTTTTCCCCTGTCCAGAGCGCCTGGGTATATCGCAGATCGGGACACTGCTTAGTTTTCCATCGCCAGTGATATTCCTCGAATCCACGTCGAAATTCACCAATTTGTAGCAGGATAATGCCCATGTTTAGGTGAGCATCGGCAAAGTCAGGGCGCAAGCGCACAGCATCTTCAAAGCAAGCGATCGCGTCTTCAAATCGCGCCAGATCCACCAGCACACAGCCATAGGTATTGTGAGCATCGGCGTTACTGGGCTGGAGACGAATCGATTCTTGGCAGTAGGCGATCGCCTCATTGAATCTGCCTAACTCGCGCATAGTGTTGCCCAAGTTGATGTAGGCATTGGCATAACTGGGGTTGCCAGCGATCGCCTGCTGAAAGTGAGTCGCCGCGTCTTCTAGCTTGCCCTGTTGCTTCAATGCAATCCCCAAATTATCGTGAGCATTGACATAGCCGGGATGAATCGCGATCGCCTGTTGATAATGTTCAATCGCCTCATCCAGTTTATTTTGTTGATATAGCGCCACTGCCAAACTGTTGTGAGCGCTGGCATGATTTGGCTCTAGCTGCACCGCTTGGCGATAGCAGGCGATCGCCGCTTCGGGTTGGGCTTGACGATAAAGCGCCATGCCCAAATTGTGATGAGCGTTAGCATAATCGGGCTGCACTGCGATCGCCTGCCGATATAGATCAATGGCTTCGTCATCTTGCTTCTGTTCGTAGAGGGCGATCGCTAAGTTGTAATGAGCTTTGGCATTATTAGGCATCAGCGCTAAAGCTTGTCGATGATGGGCGATCGCATCCTCCACTTTGCCCACCTTCAGCAGCACCGAACCTAGGTTGCCATGTGCCTCGGCTGAGTTGGGCTGGAGCGTCAACACTTGCTCATAGTAGTTGACGCTGTCCTGCGTTCTACCCGCTTGATCCGCCAGTAACGCCAGCCAAAACAGCGCTTCTATCTGATGCGGATCGTGCTGGACAATCTGGCGATAAGTCACTTCTGCTTGCAACAGATTTCCAGCTTGATAATGCTGCTGTGCCTTTGCCAGTTGTGCCGCGATCGTATCTGATACCGTTGATGCCATCCTTTACCCAAGCCAATAACCATCCTTGAATTTTAGAGTTGAAATGATCACAACGCTAAAAAGCCTTTTGATTAAGCTGACTATGACGCATCTACTTCGTTTTTGAGCGATCGCATCTCTAGTGTAATGCGATCGCTGTTTCCTCTCTCGTACTGATAGTCCTGAATGTTATCTAAGTTTGCGAAGTAGGCAATCTTTAAGGTCGGCTTTTTGCATCGCGATCGCCTTGAACTGCCTGATTAACAAGTCCTTGAAGACCCTGATTCTCGAAGTTGCATCTGTCCTTATTCAGGGGAGTGCCCTACTCAGTAGCTTTTAATCCGCTCCTTCGATTGGGGCAAACCCTTGGCGCTGAATGTTTTCAGTAATCACTCTCGGTTCGAGGAATTGCAGCAGGTAGTCAGGTCCGCCTGCCTTGGAACCAACGCCGGAGAGTTTGAAGCCGCCAAAAGGTTGCCGTGCCACGATCGCCCCGGTAATGCCTCGATTGATGTAAAGATTGCCGACCTCAAACTCTTGCTCTGCCTGATCGATATGCGATGGAGTGCGGGAATATAAGCCGCCAGTCAAGGCATAATTGGTGCCGTTGGCGATCGCAATTGCTTGATCAAACGTCGTTGCTTGTATCACTGCCAAAACGGGACCAAAGATTTCCTCTTGGGCGATCGTGTGGTTGGGCAACACGTCGCGAAAGATCACGGGACCGATGAAATAGCCGCCTTCCGGTGCATCCATTTCTAAAGCGACTTGAGATTGAAGTCGTCCTTTTTCAATGTATTCTTTGATGCGGGTTT
>CASBQE010000378.1 GCA_949127665.1 Synechococcales cyanobacterium PMM_0083 | reverse complement strand
GTGGAATATAGCAACATTCGGGGTGAAACTAAGGTAATCGTTCAATTTAGCCGCAACTCTAGCAGCAATTGCAGTATCACGACTGGCGGCAAACTGGAGTCTGGGCGAGTGACTGAGGGAAATCTTGGTGGTTAGCCGGGTAAAACTCGATGAATAATCTTGCAGTGCTAACCCAATCCAAGATGCGATCGCTCCTAAAAATCTATCTGTAAAGCCCTGCACTGCCCTATTTTCTTGCGATTTCTTAAGGTGAGCGGAACATCTTGATCCATATCGTTATTCACTAACGCAGACAAAGTTTCACGCTTGATCTGTTTGTGCGCTTTCAACCCATCCAAAGAAATCTGAGACATTTCCACCGCCAAAATTGTTACTAAGCTAATCGTCATCGACTTCAACAATTCCAGGTTGACCAATCATAGAAGCAACAAAGGAGCGATCGCCTCGTCGTTGAAAATCACGTCGATCGCCGAAACTCCCACGGCTTCCGATTCTCTCCAACCCACAATTTATGCACCCTATTTTTTGGGGCGATCGCGAATGGCATCGTAGCGAGTCAGCAATTCTTTGATCGCAATGACGCTGGTGGCAATTCCGGTGTCGTCCTTCAAAACACCTTTGTTGATTCCCACTACTTCACCATTGGCATTCAGCAGCGGACCACCAGAATTGCCTGGGCTGAGTAGCCCCGAACTGAGTTGTAGGCTACCTTGCTCAGTGGTGCGAAGAAAGGTGCCCGTCGTCATCGTTCCAGCTTTGCCGCCGGGACTACCGATCGCATACACGCGATCGCCCGGTTGCAATCGTAGGGTATTTGTCAGGGTGACTGTTTGCAAGGTAATGGGCGCAATAGCTTTTGTTTTCAGCCGCACGAGCGCCAAATCATAGCGCAAATCAAAATCAATAACTTCAGCCTCATAAACTTTCCCAGAGGCAGTTTTCACGGTGGGAAAAGCGGAGTTTTCAACAACGTGCTTGTTGGTCAAAACTAGTCCATCTGTTCGCACAATCATCCCCGATCCTAACTCTTTCACGCCATATACTGTAACGACAGCACTATTCACCTTTTGATAGACAGCATCCGCTTGATTTTTCTTGGACTCTATAGAAATTATTTCTCTACTATTTTTAGCTTGAGTTTGTTTCGTTTTGTGAGCATCATTCTTCTCAACATCTGTTGGAGCTAAAACTTTTATGAAACCGACAGTTGAAAATCCCAAACTTAACCAGAGTAAGCTCCCGACAATCATTAAATAACGAGTTTTCATGCCTCAAGATTCATCAAAATTTATGCCTTGGCGATCGCTACGGTTGTGCAACATCACTCAAACGTGTGATAGAAAAAACGCCGCACTCTGATTAACTAAGCCTCCAAATTCAGTTGCCAATTAATCAGTGGTTGGGTGAAGTATGCCATTTCAACGCATCTAATTAAAACCTTCCTGCTACCATTGTCTTGCTTAACTTTTACAAAATTAGAAGAACGGCAAAATTACACGCTGTCAATTTTATTCAGAACAGTGCCCAAGGAAATGGTTGTGAACCTTAAAGACAGTTTTATATTACTTGCGAGTGGACTTGCAGTGGGTATCAGCCTAGCAGGATGCAATGCCATTCCAACTCAAGATCAATCTGCTGTATCCAGTAGTGCTTCACCTTCTCCGGTTGCTCCTTCACTCAGTTCAACGTCTGAAACAAATCCTAGCCCTATTGTTTCCAAGGCAACGACTTCAATTAAACCTGACCCCTCTCAACGACCCCTGCCAGCGAATTCGCCTCTGACGGTAGAAAAGTTGAAAAATGCGGAATACTTCTTTCTCGCAAAAGGACCCATCAAACTGATAAACGGTACATATACAGACAAAAGTACTCAACGAACCATCTCTTTAGATGAGGTTATGGCGTATGGCGATTTGAACAAAGATGGGGTAAAAGATGCGGCAGCATCTCTTAGGGTAACTCTTCCCAACTCTGGCGACGTTACTTATTTAGTAACAGTGATCAATGATCAGGGAAATCCTAAAAATATTTCTTCGGAGTTTGTAGGATCTCAAGTGAGAGTGAAAGCGATCGCAATTAAGCCTGACGCTACAATTGAAGCGAAAATCCAACAGTTTCGATCCGGCGACCCGGCTTGCTGCCCCAGTTTAGAACTCATCCGATCATACAAGATTCGCGATTCAAAAGCACCTGTTGAGACGAAAGCTGCGCCTAAAAAATAGAGACCAAGCAGTTCTTATTCAAAGTAAGAAAAATCGAAAACTGATTCTACCAAGAAGCATATGGTACTATTTAATTATCATTTTCCATCACGTAGAATTTATCATTTCTAATATTTTTGATCGGTTTTGCGGACATGGATAAATGTAATTTTTTGTACACCCAACACTGCAAGTCTTCAAAAGTGGGTTGCATTGCTTTATTGATAATGCGATCGCATTTTTGAAAGTCTGGGCAGGTGATGATTAAGCGATCGAGGAGCTTATGGAATTACTAGCTTTTGTTCATACGGCTGTCCATTACGAAGATCCCACACCTGATCCAGAGGTGACATTGTTGGATCGAGAATATTTCAAGGCTTCGGGTTCTGCCTTGATGACGTTGGCAGGTGCGGCTGTGATAGCGGTATCAGTCGGCAGTGGCAATGCAATGGCAGCAACTACTTCCTATGGTGCAGGTGCATTTGGCGAAGAAGTGACTCATATTCAAAAAGCCTTAGGCATTTCAGCCGATGGCTCATATGGTGCCAAAACCGAAGCATCGGTAATGGATTTCCAAGTGCGTCAAGGCTTAAAGCAAGTGGATGGAATTGTTGGCAAGGAAACTGCAACGGCTCTTGGCTTAAACGAAAAGTATAAGCCTGTAGATTTGGGCGTTGTGGATACCAACAGCGGCATTGGCTTAAACGTCCGCAGTGGTCCAGGACTTGACTACCGGCGCATTGGTGGCTTGGAAGATGGCACCGTGGTAAATATCTATGGCGACGAAGTCGTTTCCTATGATTACAGTTGGCAGCGCGAGGCTTCCGGCGGCTGGGTTGCTACAGAGTATGTGAGTGACTACTACGAACCCACCAGCTACGAAGAAGTCAGTTATCACCATCATCATTATGATGATTACTATTACAGCCCCGAGTCTTATAGCAGTGGCGGTGGCGTTGTCAGCACTAATAGTGGCATCGGCTTGAATGTTCGCTCTGGTCCAGGGTTGGGCTATGCCATTGAAGATGGAGCTTACGATGGCACCTACTTGCCTACAGTCGATGGCACTGTTTACCGAGATGGATACGCTTGGGAAGAACTTCCCGATGGTAACTGGGTCGCTGCGAACTATTTGGAGTAGTCTCGCTTCTTTAACTGTTGCTGAATTCTTCTATGGGGGTGCAGAAATTAACTTCTGCATCCCTTACTTGTTAGGTTCAATGGATGGGCGGCTCAAACGATTTTGCTGGATAAATTCTCTAACAATCTCAGTGCTGGTGGCAAAACTATTGCGATCGCCCTCACCCGTCTCAGACCGCTTGGCAACCCCTTTATTCACGCCAATCATTTCTCCTTCGGCGTTCAACAACGGTCCGCCAGAATTTCCTGGTTTGAGTAAAACATCTGACTCCAAATCTCCATTCGAGCGAATTTTAAGCAAACGTCCTTCAGTCAACACTCCCGCCTCACCCAAAGGGCTACCGATCGCGCAAACTGATTGACCCACTTCGGCAACCTGATCACTAGCTAGCGGCACAATGGGCAACACAACCTGAGTCTCAATCTGAACCAGCGCCAAATCGTTACGGCGATCGGTTGCGATTACCTGCCCATCGTAGCGGATACCTTCGAGGGTTTCGATGTAAAGCGATCGCTTACCTAGGCGGCTGACCACATGATCATTGGTCAACACCAACCCATCAGCACTGACAATGCTAGCAGAGCCAATCTCTCGCCCTGCATAAACGGTAACCACTGCTGCACCTGCCGATTTGCAGCCTGTCGCAGATAAGGGAATGATATTTGAGGGGGCTTGCGCTACATCCAGTTCAGCTTGAACTGGATTACGACTATCTGCGTTCGGTGAAACTGGGAAAATGGCGGCTGGCAAAGAACCATAGGGCTGATTTGATTGAGATTTAGTCCATGGTAGGTTACCAAAATCAGGAGCGCCCTGAATTGGCAAGAAAAAAGTAAAGATCCGCGCTGCCAAGATCAGACCAGCAGCCAAAAGTAACCGTTTAAACCCCATTCAGTCCCAAGTGCGATGAGTAGTGCCATTATATTAGAACAGTTGTTCTGCTCTAGCATCATACTCTAACAATTTTTTGCTGATTGCAGGCGGGTTACTCTTCTACAGATTTATTCTCTAAATCCATTTCGGATTTGCGAAAAAACCAGCGATTAGAACGTTTGGGAATGGGGATTCCGTGAGTTTGATGAAAATCTTCTAACACTTTGTGAGTTAGCCGCGTGGAAACCTGACGAACAATTTGGCGCAGAAGGCGATCGCCCGTGCTTTGAATCAGCGGCTTTGGCAACGCATGAATAAACCGAGGAAATTGAATCATCACCGTCAAATCTAACTGCCATTGCACACGGGTGATCACAGGCTCAACTCCGCTGGGAAGCTCGTTCTCATGCTCTGACGGCACTTCTACAAGCTCCATCGCCGCCCGGAAATCAACATCGTAGCCTACCGCACTATACCCCGGCACGGGCACGGTCACAATTCGGTAAACGCCCTCTTGCTGAGGCAATAAATCTAGCCCAATCTTCGGCTCTAATTCATAGCCAAACGAACCAAACCGACCAATCAACAAGGCGTAACTGTTGGTGCCAATTGGCTCAACTTTCATCGGATGGGCACAGCGACGAAACCATTCATGATGTTGATCCAAGTATTGGGCAACCGTGGGCGCATCGGCGCACATTTCCATGTGGTCTTTGAACTGACTGTTAAAACGAATTGGCTCATTCACAAGCTGGGCAGCATCTTCTGTCATGGAAACTGAATAGTCAGCACTGGGTAGGATTGACGCAGTGTGGATTACGCCATCGCCATTATGTGTTACGCCGTTGGGCACTTCAGCAGGTTGTTTGTTAAAACGATATGACTGCATTCGCTTCGGATTCCCACGTATTGATTAACAACTTTTTTTAGAGTTCCCTCTTAAGCGGGATTCCTATCGGCTCAGCGCAATCCTATCTTAAATGTAGCTACCTAGAATGGGTCAAACGGTTGACGCATTTCTACTGTTTAAAGCTACTCTTTTTTAAGTCAATCTGCCATAGCGCGATAGCATAAGCGCTGATTTGTCAGTTCGCCAACAGCTTCGATATCCAAAAAAGTAGTGCCCGTAATTGCTGCAATAATTAGTAACATATAATCCTAGTTGAGAGTTTATTTATGAAAGCATTTGTTGCCGGAGCAACGGGTGAAACCGGACGCAGAATTGTATTAGAGCTTGTTCATCGACAAATTCCCGTCCGAGCGTTGGTTCGCGATTTAGAATCTGCCCGCGCAATTTTGCCACCTGAAGTAGAGCTAGCGGTGGGAGATGTGCTGAAACCTGAAACCCTCAGTGACGCGATCGCCGACTGCACAGTGGTTCTATCCGCAACGGGCGCTCGTCCTGGATTTGATCCTACTGCTCCCTACCGCGTCGATTTTGAAGGCACCAAGAACTTGGTCAATGCGGCTAAAGCAAAGGGGATCGAGCAATTTGTTATGGTTTCTTCGCTCTGCACTTCCCAGTTTTTTCACCCGTTGAATTTATTCTTTCTGATTTTAGTTTGGAAAAAACAGGGAGAAGAATATCTGCAAGCCAGCGGAATTCCTTATACAATTGTGCGACCCGGCGGCTTGAAAAATGACGATAACGCGGATGGTGTGATCATGTCGGGGGCAGACACTTTGTTTGAAGGCAGTATTCCTCGGACTAAAGTAGCCCAAACCTGCGTCGAAGCCCTTTTTCTGCCTGACTCTCGCAACAAAATTGTTGAAATTGTGGCAAAACCTGAAGTTTTATCGCAATCTTATGAGCAACTGTTTGCCGCTGTTAATTGAGCAAGTTTTGCAGGTTTTAACTATAGGAGGAAGCGATCGAGGGCTGCTTTCAATTCCTGAATTTCTGTTTCAATATTCCCTTCACGAGACGCACGGGCAATACATTCAGTTAAATGATCATCCAAAATAATCCGTGCTACCCGGTCTAAAGCTCCGCGAACGGCTGCCACTTGCACCAGCACATCGGGACAAGGACGGTTTTCTTGAACCATCGATTTGATGCCGCGAATATGTCCCTCAATCCGAGACAGCCGATTGACCACTTTCCGAAGTGACTCTTCAGTATGAACGTGGGGATGGCTTTTAGACAAATGTTCCTGTGGATGACAACCATCTTCAATTTCTACGTCGTGCTTGTGGGGAAGCTCAGAAGTCGTCATCTAAGTTGCAAAAGTGAAAGTTATTGGTCGATTCTAGCTTAGGTGTTGGCGGAAGTTGCATAGAAACCCTTGATAAAAGGTCGGTAACCCCTACTCAGCCGTATCTCCTCTTAGTAGATAGAAATATCTAAGCCTGTCAAAATAGTGAAAAGGTTTGGTAGCATTTGCTTTTGCTTAACAGTCGCTTAACAGCGTGCTGCCGATTCCTAATTTGAGCAATGTCAAAGGTATGTGCTATGCATGTTGTCAACCTTTTTGAGTTTCTGCGCCGTTTTGCCTATCCAGCGATCGCCTTTGGTATGTCGGTGCTTCTAGTCTTTCAAACCTTGCCTAATGCGTCTGCGGCAAGTATGGAAGCTGCACCCCTGAAAGCGGTGAGTGCCGTTGTGTTGCCTAAAGTAGAAACCTTAAACAAGGGAAGTTTTGTAGCCGCTGCCGTAAAGGCGGTTGGTGCATCTGTGGTGAGAATTGACACGGAACGCACGGTGACCCGGCAACGCTCGACTGACCCAATGATGGAAGACCCGCTGTTTCGTCAATTTTTTGGGGGTGACTACTATTCACAAAGCCCTCGCGAAGAGCGTATGAGAGGTCAGGGATCGGGGTTTATCGTGGATCAAACTGGAGTGATTTTGACCAATGCCCATGTTGTAGATAAAGCCGATCGCGTTACAGTCACCCTAAAGGATGGGCGCGTTTTTGATGGCACGGTCAAAGGCGCGGATGAGGTCACTGATTTAGCCGTCGTTAAAATTGACGGTAAGGCTTTGCCAGTCGCGACCTTAGGCAATTCGGATAATATTCAGGTGGGAGATTGGGCGATCGCGGTGGGCAATCCTTTAGGGTTAGATAATACGGTCACTTTAGGAATTGTTAGCACTCTGAAGCGTTCTAGCGCCCAAGTCGGCATTCCCAACAAACGCCTAGATTTTATTCAAACGGATGCCGCGATTAATCCCGGAAATTCTGGTGGTCCTTTGCTGAATGAGCAAGGCGAGGTGATTGGCATCAATACGGCAATTCGAGCGGATGCTATGGGCATTGGTTTTGCAATTCCAATCAACAAAGCCAAGGAGATTGAAACTCGTTTGGCGAAGGGAGAGCGGATTACTCATCCTTACTTGGGTGTGCAAATGACGACTCTCACGCCGGAACTGGCTAAGCAGAATAACACTGATCCAAATTCAGCCTTTTTAGTGCCTGAAGTGAAGGGAGTTGTGGTGGTGCGGGTGTTGCCCAATACTCCAGCCGAAAAAGCCGGATTGCGTCGGGGTGATGTGGTCACCGATATTGATGGACAAGCGATCGCCACTGCCGAACAACTCCAGCAATTGGTGGAAATCAGCCAAATTGGGCAAACGCTTAAACTACAGGTGCAGCGCGGCAATCTGAGCAAACAGCTATCTGTGAAAACGGCTGAATTAGACAATGCTGCCTAAACTGAAAAGCAGCTAAGCCAAACATGCAGATAAGTCATGCAAAAAGAGAGGGGCGATCGCTCCTCTCTTTGAGTAAATTGTATCGATCTTGAAGTGCTGCCAACCTATGGAGTCAGACGGGCAGGAGAAATGATATTAGGTGGCGTGGTTGTGGTGGTAGCCCCTGAACCGGGCTGCACTGAAGGCAGGTCTAAATTAGGAGTCACCTGTGGTGCTGATACAACAGGGGTAGGTACGGCAGGCGTAGCGAGTACAGCAGGCACAGCCGGGGTCGTTGGCGTAGCGGGGATGGCAGGTGTAGCAGGGATGGCAGGTACAACTGGAGGCGCAACTGGAACTGAAACCGGAGGAGTGCTAATGATTGCCGTTTGAGGAGGTGCCACAATAGGTGGAGCAATGGCGGGTGGCGGTGTTGGTGGTGTGGACTGAATTGCCGTAGGGACTGGTGGTGCGGACTGAATTGCGGTAGGGACTGGTGGCGCGGACTGAATTGCCGTAGGGACTGGTGGCGCTGGTGCGAATGTTGGTGGGGTCGCTGGTGTTGCTGCTTGTGGTGGGATTACAGGAGCAGGAATTGGGCGAGGCGGCGCGATCGCAGGTGGAGCGATCGCAGGTGGAGCGATCGCAGGCGGAGCGATCGCAGGCGGAGGCGTAGTATCTGGAATTGGGCGAGACGGAGCGATCGCAGGAGGAGCAACTTGGATCTGCGGATTGGCTATAACTACTGGCTGTATGGGCAAAGTTGCTACAGGCGATGTGATTGGAGTGGGCAATGGGAATGGTTGCGCTGGATTACTATATTGCTTTAAGGTGGCTAACACAGAAGACCACTCATAAACACTTGTGCTGAGATCGGGATTTGGAAGAGAGGAACTTTGGGGCGTGCTAGAAGTCGCGATCGCGGGCACAGTTCCAGGGCGATTTTCAGCCACCAGTATCCAAGGTGGGCTTTCCAACACACTTTCTGATTTGCTATTTGCAAATACTTGAGTCTTTCGAGGCGCTGCCATTTCTTGACCAACAGCCTCCAAGCCTTCCATGTCAATGTCTTTGACCAAGGGGCTAGTTTCATAGAAAGCCTTCAAATCAAAATTGTAAATACCAATTTGATTCTTATACACTGTTGCTGCCTGCCCAGCTCCCAAAACATAAGTCTGAGAGCCATCAGCATTTGAAATTTCGATCGCACTATCCGTTAAAGCCCCAACGATGGTGACTCCTGTATCTTCGATGTAGCGAACAAACAAAGCAGAACCCCGAATTCCAGCTACTGCATTGGGGGTCTTCACCTGAGTTCGCCCTTGACCCGGCGGAATCAACAGCAGCACGGTTCCCTTTTTCAACTCCAGGTTGCGAGTATTTGGAGTGAAGTTAAAAATAGCTTGCTCCCCAATTCTGGCAAGGGAATTGTCGTTAAAGCGAAGCTCTGCCATAGCTTTACGATAGGTTTGTAGCGAATCGCCTGGAGTTATGTTGTCTGCTTTTTTGGCAGGGCGAGACTTTGGCTGCTCTTTTAAAAAAAGCTCAACCTGGTTACGCAAATCGCGAACCGTGGCACGGGTTAGAAGAGTCTGAGCATTCACTGTTAAGGGCAATGAAGCAATACCCGAACCGCACAAAGCGATCGCAAGAGTGGTGAGAAGTTGCTTATGCATAAAACTCCAAGCGTTTAGGCTGTTCCATACAAACTTTAGCTTAATTATCAGATCAGGCAATAGCCGCAAAGTATGCTCATCATAACTAGGTAAATTTTCTGAGAAGTATGATCAGGGCAAACTTGATGAAATCTTCACATTAAATAAGCAAATATTCTTGACAAAAACCTGCAAAAGTTAATCAAATGGCGATGAATACTACTTTTGAGTGATATGATTGCGCAGAATTTTCTAGGTTAATATGACTATGCTTTTAAAGAAAATGAGCAATTAATTGCATTAACGCTAGTTCACTATACAGACAGTCGATTGTTTGTTGAGAGCATCTTAGTAGTTTCACGGTTCCTGAATTGTCATTTCGTCATAGTGTGAAGCCAAATGTGTTAGAGGTATTTTTGTTTCGCTTTAAGCAGTGGCAATGGGTTTTGATTGGGTTTATTAGCCTGTTGGAACCTTATCCTGCCTACAGTGAGCCATCCCTAAATTCCCTTTCAAGTCATTCTGCTGAGATTCAACAAGAGTTAGCTTCTTTGAATCCAAAACAGCGCGCTTTGCAAAATTTAGATCCCCCCACATCTACAAATTTCTCTAAAATTCTTGGCGAATTGCAGCAAGTGCAAGTAGATCTAGAAAAAACAGCACCCCTAGCGCAACCTACGACCAAAGCTGCCTTTGGTTTAGGGCATTCTTCGCGCAACGCCGCAACGTTAAGGCTGTCTCCTCGATCGCCTCAAGTGGCTTTTGCTGCTAGTAAGCTCAAAGCCTTAGAACCTGGTGATTTTGAAATGCCCTTGCTTGAACCGGAGGGCGATCGTCCCAAATTGCCAAAATCAACCGCAATGGATTCGCTGTTGGCTGCCGATCCTGATTTAGGCAATCTGCGACTGCAAGAGTCTTCGGAGCGCCCAGTTTTTCCGGGTAGTCCATCTGATCCCAATAGTCCATTTGCGCCGCCGGTGCCCTCTGGGTGCGATCCAGAATTAGGCTGTTTGCGGTTGCAAATCCCTACGACAACTGCAACCTCTGCACCCGTAATGTATTTGCTGCCACGGCTGGATGTTTTTAGAAGCAACAATATTTTGTCTGGGTTAAACCCCGTTCAAGATGGATTACTTAGACCCGCAATTTCTTTACTGGTTTTACCGGCTTTAGGATCTAGCACTTATTTAAATGCTTCGGCAGAAGGGGCGCTCAATCAATATTTGACCCTAACGCAGTTTAATTACAGTGAGATAAAGCTCAAGGCTGGTATTTTTCAGCGGTTGTCGCCTTCCATGTCTGCGGAAATTGGCTGGACAAATCAGCAATTTTTTATTTCGGGCAATCAGATTGCTGGATTGTCAGCGGGAACGCGATTTTTAAATGATCATTCAATTCGGTTGGAGCTAAGTCGCCAAGATCGGCTTGCCAAAAATCTATCTCTCAATTCGTTCTATCAATTTCGCATTAGTTTTACGGAACCCCGCGATCGCTCTCGGATTATCAATGTGTTGTTTCTTTCTTTGAACTACGGTCTAACTCCCCGCGTTCAGCTTGGGTTAGATTATCAATTTGCGGCTGCCAATTTCACCGTGCAGCCCAGAACCGATTTATATCACCAAGTGTTAGGCAGAATTAGTTACAGCGCCTTCCGAAACACCCAAATCAGCCTATATGGTGGGATCAGTACAGGCACTTCAACTGAATCTATGATCAATTTCAATAGTTTTTTATTAGGAATCAGCGTTAGTTTAAGCTTAGTTATTTTCTGATTTGACCGATTAGTTTGATGGCGAACTGGGTTGATGAGAACACCAATCACTCCAGCTTCCGGCATATAGCTTTCCTGGAATATTAGCTAAGTTTAGCGACAGCAGGTTCACACACGCCGTGACTCCAGAGCCACAATACACAATGATTTCGTCTGCATCCGACAAACTTTGCCAACGTTGATGTTGCTCACGGGGCGATCGCAGATATCCGTCAGCATTTGTAACCTCTTGCCAAGGGTAGTTTACGGCTCCTGGAATATGTCCGGCAATCGGGTCGATCGGTTCTCGTTCGCCACGATAGCGATCGGCTTCACGCGAATCAACCAATGCCACGGTTGGCAATTTTTTACGCGCTTCTACCTGACCGATGGTCAGCACCAAATTGGACTGGATCGCTGGGATGAAATTGCCGATTTTAGTCGGTGGAAAATCACTAGAAACCTCGTAGCCAGAGTCTTTCCAGCCTGACAAGCCGCCATCTAATACGACAACGCGATCGTGTCCGAAATATCGCAGCAACCACCAAAGACGAGCCGCAAACGCCAAGCGGGAATCATCGTAAGCAACAATCAAAGTGGGACCTGCTGGCGGCTCAGAATGAATACCTATGGTTTCGAGTTTGTTGGCAAACACATCTGGATCGGGCAAGGGATGTCGCCCCCCGTGAATGCCAACGGGGCTAGATAAATCTTGATTCAGATCAATATAATAGGCACCTGGAATATGACCTTCCTGATATTGCTGTGCGCCTAGCTGGGGCTGCATCAGGTTGAAGCGGCAATCGGCGATCGCCACCTGTGGGTCATGCAGGTGATCCTGCAACCAGTCTGCTGAAACAATGGAGCTAAACATAGGCATTTTAGTGAAACATTTTATAAAGTCTTGAACCCAATACAACGCTTTTACGTCGTAGTTATCCGGAGAGAGGCTAAATGCTCACGAAAAATTGATTTAAATCTACCTAATATTGAGCAGTGACTATGGTTATCAATCAGCGTTTATGGCTATCTAGAAGCTCGGTCAAGTGGGTCTTTCGCTTAAGTTTAGTGGGAATTGGGCTAGGATTGGCGATCGCATTCACGTACTTATCCTATGCAGCGCCTCCCCTGCGTCAGGTCAAAATATCTGAAGTTGTCACCTTACCCAATGCGGCAGGGGCGCAAGTAGAGGATCAAAAAGTTGAAAAAGGCAACTCCATCACTTCAGGGCAGCAGTTGATTACGCCCCAATCGAGTCGCGTTGGCATTCAAGCAGCGACTGGCGCTGCTCGACTAGGGGCAAGTTCATCTCTGATTCTGCGGAATGATTGTTTTCAATTGGGAGCCGGGAAAGCGGTGATTGCGGGTTCTCAGGCATGTATTGGGGCGATCGCGGTTTCTAGTGCTAACGGAATTTACACTGTGGAACGCTTGGGCTATTTGGCAGAAGTGAAGGTGCTGTCGGGTCAAGTCGATTTGTCTATTCCTAGCAATCCTGCGGTGGGCGCGGTTTCGCTTCAGCCCAATCAAAAGGTGACGGTGAACTGGACTGGTGATGAAATTGGTCCAGTGCGGCTGATGCTGCCGCAAGAAGTGAGTGCGATCGCCACCGGTGAATTATTTCAAGGGTTTCAAGTAGCGTTGCCAAACCAAAACAAGATTGCTGCCTTACAACCGCCCGTGCCGATCTTGCCACCCAAGCCAACCACTCCGGTCAAGCCAACTCCGGCACCTGTGATGCAACCGCCACCTGCGGCACAACAACCGCCCACCGATGCTCAATTCACACCTGCATCTGCCAGAGCCTCTGATTATTCTGATTATTCTACAGATGACTCTGATGATGCCGAGCCTGCTGATTCCTCGGACTATAGCCGATATGTGCGCCGCCGTCCTCCCGCAGACTCCAATCAGCGCTACACTTATCGTCGCCGTGTGCGATCGCCCTATGCCAGCAGCTCCTATCGTCGTCGCGCGCCCGCTTACTCTACTCCTTCCTATAGCGGTTCAGGTGATGAAGCGCCCTCTGCTCCAACCCCTTCGCCAAGAGTGGAACAGCCTCACCCTGCTCAAGAAAGACCCGCTCCACCCGCTATGGTTGAAGCACCCTTACCGATGGTGATCGAGCAGCCTGTTACTCCACTTCCTATTGTGCCGGAAGGATCAATCGTGGTTCCAGGTCATTAGAGGTAGGACATATTGGCACCCGATTCAAAAATAACCTTACCCTTCACTCCAGTTCATCCAAACGGAGATTGGGAATATGACCCGGAAGTGTGGCTAGCACTTCAACGAGTATTACTCTCTTTTACTGACTTGGGCTATCTGGAGACTGCGCCAAACCCCGCTAGAGTTTCTCTGGTCGATCAAGAAATTCCGCCCGTGTTAAAGCTGGTTGCAACTTGAGCTAAGCTAGCTTAGCTCAACTGGCTGCGGAAGCGATTGGTGCTAATGGCGAGGAGGGCGATCGCAAAAACAGCCAGCGCTAGGGCATGGAGCCACAGATCCCCCAAACCTACCCCTTTGAGCAAGATGCCGCGCACGATCGCGATGTAGTGGCTTAAAGGATTAACGATGGAAAGGTATTGAAAGAACTTAGGCATCGTTTCGATCGGGGCGATCGCGCCGGATAGCTGCACCATCGGCAGATTGATGAAAAATGTCGTCAGCACCACCTGCTGCTGCGACTGACAAACCGTTGCCAGCATAATCCCAATCCCAATGCCAACAAACACATATAGCCCGGACAGCGCCATAAACAGGAAAAAATTGCCTCGAAACGGCACCCCAAAAATCACACGCCCAATAGACAGCGCCAGCAGCACATCACCCATCAACAGCACAAACAGAGGCACCACTTTCGCTAGCAAAATCTCCCACGATTTCGCCGGAGTCATCAGCAATTGTTCCAGCGTGCCCGTATCTTTTTCGCGCACCACCGTGATTGAAGACACAATCGTGCCAATCAGCGTGATCACCAATCCCATGACTCCCGGCACAAAGAACCAACTGCTCGTTAACCCTTGATTGTAGAGAAAAATCACCTGGGTATTGATTGGTGGACTGGTTGCAGACTGTAACTGCTGCAAGCTATATTGCCGCACAATTTGACTAATATAGCCACTGGCAATTCCCGCTGTATTGGCATCCACCCCATCAATAAACACTTGCACCTGCGTCGGTTTATTGCTTGCCAAGTAGCGACTAAATTCCGGCGGAATCACGATCCCAGCATTCAGTTTTCCGGCTTCCACTTGCTTTGCTAAGGCAGTTTCACTAAAGGAAATCGTTTTAACATCAAATATTTGATTTTCTGTAAGGGCTGAAACTAGCTCTCGACTGTCAGCCGTTTGAGCGTAATCCACCACGCCCAACTTAAGATGATGCACATCAGGATTGAGTGCAAAGCCATAAATTAAAAGCTGGAGCGTCGGCGGAATAATCAGCAAAATAATCAACTGTTTATTGCGAAGAATTTGGCTGATTTCTTTTCGCACTAATGCCCAAAAACGACTGGCAAAAAATTGACGAAGCATCTCACTATCCTCCAAGCTGCATACGACTCAGCGCTTTACGTGCCACGTTAAACAGCAGCATTCCAATCACCCCAATCATGACTAAACTAAACCATACGCCCGACCAGCCCACTCCACGCACATAAGCATCGCGGGTAATTTCAATAAAATATCGAGCCGGAATCACGTTTGAAACTAGCGATAGTGGAAAAGGAATATTGCTGAGTGGATAGATGAAACCAGACAGCAAGAGAGCCGTTAAAAAGCCGACTAAAGCAACACCCTGAACAGCAGAATTTTGGTTGCTCGTTCGTGCGCCTAACATCGTGCCAAACATGACGCTGGTGCCCACGTAAAGCGGGGTGCCCACTAACAAGGGTGTGGGATCTCCAGCAAAGCGGAGTTGAAAGATGATCGCGCCTAATCCCATAATCAACGTTGCCATGGCTAACCCGACGGCTAGATAGGCTAAGGCTTTGCCCAAGACTAATTCCCCGGCACTCAGATCCGAGGCGTAGACTTGCAAAATGGTGCCTTTTTCCTTTTCGCGCACCATGGCGATCGCCGCTAGCAAGGATGGAAAAATCCACAGCACGACCGCATAAACTCCAGGCACAATGTAGAGTGATTCTTTACGCCCTGGATTAAACCAAAGCCGTGTTACTGGTGTGACTGAAGCAGTGCTAGGCACTAAATTTTCTGATTGCAAAAACGATTGTGTGGTTGCTTTGATGCTGTTTTTAACGACACGCGCATTATTTGCGTCGGTGCCGTCTACTAGCACTTGCACGTCACTGATTTTGTTGGCTTGAATGCGGCGGCTAAAGTCAGGCGGAATGATCACCACTGCCCTAGCGAGGCTGCGATCGAGTGCTTTTTCTGCATCACCCTGCCATTCCACTGGAAGGAACTGATTGGTTGCAAACAGCCGTTCTGTATAGCGCTGACTCAAGTTGCTGCGATCGAAATCTTGCACCACCAGCGGAATATCTTTTGCTTCCAGCCGAATCGCAAATCCAAAAATTAGCAGCGTCATCAACGGCAACACAAACGCCAACGCCAGAGTTAGGCGATCGCGCCGAAATTGTGCCAGTTCTTTGATACATTGAGAAACAATTCGCTTCATTAAAGTAGGAAAATTTGGGGTTTTGAATTTAAGATGGCTGATAATGTGGTGGTTCTATACTATGCCCACACTAGAAGACTTTCTGTTTCGCTACTTTCAAACTGGATGATTGTGTCCAAATTATCTCTCAAAATCTGAGTAATCTTTGATGTTGGGCAATTGCCAATCCGAAGATAAATAAACTTGGGGGGATGACCATAAAGTAAACTGCGCTGGTGAAAATCAGAATCTTTGGAAACAATTACAAAACCATTCGTCTTCACATATTCCCAAATCACTGCATCATCCGTATTTATCAGTCCTAAAGTCTTGGCATGTTCAGAATTAGGATAAAAATCGACAATTCTGTGAATAATTCGGTCTGATAAATTCTCATCCAATAGCAGTTTCACGGCGATGACACAAATAACTTTTTCTCACGATCGGCAGCAAAAGCAAGACAAGCTTTGATATCTTCCGAAGTGAGTTCAGAAAAGTCTTCCAGGATTTCCGCCTCGGTCATCCCACCTGCTAAATATTCTAAGATGTCATACACAGTGATTCGCATTCCTCGAATACATGGCTTGCCACTGCGCTTTCCAGGCTCAATTGTGATGATGTGTTGGTAATCCATAGAAAAGTGGCATGAGAGAATAACTGTTTACAGTATATCGAGAACTTTTGCTGTGCCATAGAGAATACTGGTAGAGCTTTTCTGCAATGTGTTGAGCAGCTTCTGCGGAATTTTTTACCGGGATGATTTCAAAATGATCGAGACCGCTCCAAGCTTTGCTCCAAGCATCAAACAAGGCTCGGTCATCCGTTCACATGAGTTGGCAGCACCTAAAATAGTCTAGATCTAACCCAACTATTTACATGCTTGAAGAGGCGATCGCGTCGAAACTATGCCAGTTCTTTAATACATTGAGAAACAATTCGCTTCATATGAAGTCGGAAATTTTTGAGCTTGAATTTCAAAATCATTGGTAACGCTTAACGTGATGCTGCCCTGTTAATCTCCGCTAATCTCTACCAATTTTTCGCCAGAGTCTAATAGCTCTATTGCTTCCACTAAAGTCGAGCTTAGAATCTCACGCAATCGATCATTCGATGTATTTCCACAGGTTAACCAAATAATTTGTGGCGGTGCTTCGAGACGCTCAACCAGATCTACAAAGTCGCTGTCCTTGGTCATAAATATAATCCCTTGGGCTTTTGCAGCCTCAAAAATTTCAGGATCTTCAGCATTCCTCAACCCAAGATCCCGTAGAGCTATTGCTGTAACTTTGAATGTGTTTGTAATCCAGGTTGCGATCGCAGGTGATAAATATGCATCAACCCAGATTATTGTCATGCCACTAATACAGGATGATTGAGTTTACGTGAAGCATAGGCAAGAGATGCTTTTAGATCATCCATTTCTAGATCGGGTAGTTCCTCTAAAATTTGTTCAGCGCTGAGTCCTACTGCAAATAGATCTAAAACATCAGACACTCGAATTCTCATCCCACGAATACAAGGACGACCACCACACTGTCTAGGGTTTACTGTGATTCGTTCAAGTAGCTTTGACATTTCAAATAACCTCCATGGATTGAGGGTGTATCGAAAGATACGTTCGTTTGTTTCCTTAAAAATAGCTCTTCACTTTGAGCCACTATTCGTAATGCTATGCGATCGAGCGCTTTTTCTGCATCGCCCTGCCATTCCACTGGAAGAAACTGATTGGTTGCAAATAGACTTTCTGTGTAGCGCCGACTCAAGTTGCTGCGATCGAAATCTTGCACCACCAGCGGAATATCTTTTGCTTTCAGCCGAATCGCAAACCCAAAAATCAGCAGGGTCATCAACGGCAGCACCAGAGTTAGGCGATCGCACCGAAACTGCGCCAGTTCTTTAATACATTGAGAAACAATTCGCTTCATTGGAGTCGAAAAATTTTAAGTTAATTTGCTGCATGGGCGGTTCCTTGCTCTGTGCGCTGTACCACACTGATAAAGGCATCTTCCAGGGAAAAAGGTACGGGACGAAACGATCGCAGATGAATGTTGGCGTTTGACAAAATGGTTTGCACTGTCGGAATGTCGATGTCGGGATGATCGAGAACTACGTGTAGGCGATCGCCAAAAATCGCTACGCGCCATCCGTCTAGATGTTCTTTGAGCAGATCAGAGGCTTGTTGATTGCGATCGACCCGCAGTTCAATCAGTTGACCCGGTTGCGCCGCTTTGATTTCACTCGGCGATCCCTGCATCACCACTTCCCCCGCTACCATAAAGCCCATTCGATTACATTGCTCCGCTTCCTCCAAGTAGTGAGTCGTGACCAAAATCGCCGTTCCCTGCCGCGCAAAATCATTGATCAATCGCCAAAATTGTCGCCGCGCCAAAGGGTCAACGCCTGAAGTCGGCTCATCCAAGAACAAAATTTCTGGCTCATGCATGACGGATGCACCAAAGGCGACGCGCTGCTTCCAGCCGCCGGGAAGCCGTCCCGTCAACATTTTTTCCTGACCGACTAAGCCACAAGTTTCCAGCACCCAATCAATTTTTTGCCTGCGGGAACGGGTTGGCACCGCGTAAACGCCACAGTAAAATTCCAGGTTTTCCAGCACCGTCAAATCGTCATACAGCGTAAATTTTTGGCTCATGTAGCCGATTCTTCGTCTCAGGTCGCCGCTTCGCAAGTCTTGGGTTTTCCCCGCCAGGGATATATCGCCACTGGTCGGTGGCAGTAAGCCGCACAGGATCTTGATCGTGGTGGTTTTTCCGGCTCCATTAGCACCTAATAAGCCATAAATTTCACCATAGTGAATATCCAAGTTCACCCCTTTCACGGCATGAAAATCACCAAAGGTTTTACGCAGGTTATTCGCCCCGATCGCAATGTTGGAGCTATCAAGGACTTGATGTTTAGCCCCTGATTTTGGCAACGGAATAAACGGCGGATCTGATCCTTGCTGCCGCAGACGGGCGACGAAAACATTTTCCAGAGTGGCTTCGGTCGTTTGAATGCTGTCGAGCGAGATCTTTTGTTGAGTCAGGGTGGTTTTGACTAGAGTTTCTGCCTGTTGAGGATTGGCAACCATGACATCAAGGCGATCGCCAAAGGTCTGAACATCGACAATGCCCGTTGAATTGATCAGGGGCATAAGCGCGGTTTCAGTCGCAGTAATATCTTTCGTGCGAACTTCTAATCGCTGGAGTCCCAAATTGTCTCGCAGTTGAGTCAGGGTGCCGACCTCGTGAATCTCTCCCTCATACATCAATGCAATTCGATTACAGCGTTCGGCTTCATCTAGATAAGGCGTGGCGACTACAATCGTCATTCCTTCACTTGCCAAGGCTGCCAACACATCCCAAAACTCACGCCGCGAAACAGGATCAACGCCCGTAGTCGGTTCATCCAGCAGCAAAATTTGCGGCTGCGGAATTAGGGCGCAGCACAGCGCCAGTTTTTGCTTCATGCCGCCGGATAGCTGTCCTGCAAGGCGATCGCCAATCGTTTCCAAGCCCATCAACGCCAAATACTTAGCGCGTCGCTGCTGAAAATCAGCTTCAGACACTTGCCGCAACCCAGCGGTGTATCGCAGGTTTTCATCAATGCTGAGGTCGAGGTATAGAGAAAACTGCTGCGTCAAATAGCCAATATTCAAACGAGCATTACGCGGCTTTTTACCCAACACATCGATCGCGCCGCTAGAGGCTTCCATCACGCCACCCAAAATATGAAAGGTAGTGGTTTTTCCGGCTCCATCGGGACCAATTAAACCAAAGATTTCCCCGGCAAATACCTCAAAACTAACGTTCCGAACGGCAACAAGTTGACCATAAGTCTTCTGCAAATTCTCAACCTGAATCAGGGGCACTTCAGGGAATGTTTGAGTTTTAAGTTCTAAGTTTTGAGTGGAGCTTTGGGTATAAGCCATCTTCTAGTAGTTGGGGCGAAGTGAACTCAACATATGAAAAACTACAACATATGAAAAACTAGGTGTTGCTGAATGCATCCATCATTTCTTTTTGTAAGGGTAGTGCCTTGTGCATACCTTCGTTGGAATGGAGGGCAACCACAAGGGATTGCCCCTACGAATTGAATACTTAGATTTAGCGATGCAAAAAAACTATGGCTTGATATCAATTTCGGCATCGGCTGGCATTCCCGGTTTGGCGTATCCTTGGGACTGTTGAATAGCTAGCTTGATACCAAACACTTGGCGCACCCGATCTTTTTGAAAGTAGATGTTTTCGGGCGTGAAGGAAGCTTTGGGATCAATGGCGCTCACCTTGGCTTTCAGTGGTTGCTTTAGGTTGGAGTCGAGAAACACCCGTGCAGGTTTGCCGGGATAGATTCTGCCAATATCGCCTTCTGGCACATAGGCGCGTAAATACACTGAATCGGGATCAAGCACCGTTAGCAAGGTTTTACCCGTCGTAACGATCGCCCCTGGCTCCAACGGACGGCTTTGGACTACGCCATTAATCGGGCTTCTCACCTTAAAAGAATCCAAACGATTTTGAAGCTGACTTTGGGCTGCTTGAGCGTTTTTCACCTTCGCTTCAGCCGCGATTAGCTTGGCAGAGGCTTGCTGTTGCTGCTGCTGGTAGGCACTAAGTTGACTACTACGAATAGTAGGATTGAGCGCGGTAGATTGCGACTGGGCAAGGCTTCCCTGCGAGGCGGCAAGCTGTTCTTTAGCCGCTTGGACGGCTGCAACACGGGCGGTGAGAGTGGCACGAGCGGTATCGAGATTTGCTTGAGCGGTGTCTGCATTCGTTTGCGCTTGATCAAACTGCTGACGGTTGATCGCACCTTGGGAAACCAAATCGGCATAGCGATCGCGATCCACCTTCGCCAGTTTTAATTGAGATTCTGCCTGCCTAATCCCTGCCTGAGCTTCTGCGACTTGGGCTTGGGCTTGGGCAACTTGCGCTTTCGCAGCGGCAACGGTGGAAGCAGACTGATTGACCCGTCCGCGAGAATCATTTTGTGCCTGGGTTACCGTGGCTTCAGATTCTTGAATGCGGCTCCCTGCAACCTCTATTTCTAGCTTTGCTTGGGCGACATCTTGCTTGGCTGAGGCAACCTGAGCGATCGCGCCCTGAAGTTGCGCGGTGACTTCTTCATCCACAATTTCCGCCACGACCTGTCCGGCTTTTACGGGGTCGCCCTCTCGCACCAGAATTGCGGTGACTCTTCCGCCCGTTTTAGCCCCAATGTCCGTTTCGTCGGCTTCAATCCGTCCGCTGACCTGCAATACAGTTGCGGGGGCGGGAGGCACCAGAAATTTCCAACCTAAAAAGCTAGCTACGGCAACTCCAGCGATCGCCAGTAATATCTTGGGATTTGGCTTTCGTTTTACGCCGACCACGGTTACTTCAGGAAGAGAAGACGTTGACGTTGTCATAATCGCCACCTTGAGAGCAAAGGTAAATTAAGTTATCTACATCATACTAGACGGTCTAGTATGATACAAGAGTGAAATATCTAAAACTAGATTCAGATCAACGGGGCAATATGTCCAAATTAGTTCCTTCTACTGAAATTGTTCTCCCAACAAAGGCTGATTTTCCTAGCTATACGCCGAAGCAAGAAGCCATTTTGCAGGGAGCTGTGCAGGTTTTTTTGCGGTGTGGCTATGCCGGAACCAGCATGGATCGGGTTGCGGCTGAAGCTGGCGTGTCTAAGCAAACGATTTACAGCCACTTTCAGGATAAAGAAGGTCTGTTTACGGCGCTGATGGAGCGGATGACGATTCGCCGATTTCAGGCACTATTTCACACAGAAACCCTGTGCGGGGAGCCAGAAGCGTTGCTGCGTCGGTTTGCTGAAACTTATTTAACCCAAATTGCCGATAAGGAATATGTGGCGCTGTTTCAACTGATCATCGGCGAATCTGCCCGGTTTCCAGAGCTTGCCAAACTCTATGGACGCACCGTGATTCAACAAGGGCGACACCTGATGAGCGACTATTTTCGTCACCATCCAGAGCTAGGGTTTACCGACCCAGAAGCGATCGCCCACATCTTTGTTGGCTCCTTAGTCTCCTACGTTGTGGCGCAAGAAATTTTCTACGGTAATGAAACTAGCCCTCTATCCCGCGATCGCTTAATCGAAAACCTGCTCAACTTAGTGCTGCATCGTTGAAAATGCGACCTGGAAAAAACAAACAGTCAGCCAGAACAATTAGCCATTAACTGACTGCTGATATTCGACATTCAGCATATCTCCTAGGTCGACGCTACGCGAACGACATTCGACATTCGACATTCGATATTCAAAATCACCGCTCAGCCAAGAGGGTGTAGATATCTCGCTTGACTTGATCCAACAAAGCACGGACTCGGTTCATGCGATCGACATCTCCGCTTCGTGCGACTTGAGCCACTACTGCTGCCAACTCTGTCGCGGTATTTCGTAACTCCATAAACGCCTGAGACTTGCCTGCCGCAGCCTCGCGCGCGGGATTAGGAGAGCCACTATCTTGTTGGTCGCGATCGGCTAAAAGCTGCCGACCGCTATCGGTAATGGTATAAACGCGCTTGCCGCCGTCTGGTTCACTGATCAAAAAGCCACCTTCCTCAAGCATTTGCAGCGTGGGATAGACCGAACCCGGACTCAGGCGACGAAAGCCTCCATGTCGAGTTTCCATCTCTTTGATCAAGTCATAGCCGTGGCTGGGATGGTCAGACAGCAACTCCAGCAATATGAACTTAACATCGCCCCGTCGAACTCGAACTTCTTCTGAGCGATCGCCCAAAAAATCCTCATCTTGATACCGTCCGTAATGCTTGCCAAACGGGCGATCGCGAAATTTCCCATGGCAAAAGCGATCGCTCACTGCCACTGGCTCAAACCCAACTTCTGCCCAGATTGGCATTGCCATATAGTTCCGAAAATTTCTCATCATTTATCAATCCAAAATCAACTGAATTCAGTATAACGATATATCGCGATATATCGCAATTGGCGAAATATGAACGAAATACTGGTTGTTGCTATAAATTTTCTGTGGGTATGGCATCTTACGTAAGGGCGCGGCATTCGGGCAATCATCTTGATAATAGAATCGAAGATTGGCTGCCGGTAGCTTGCTTCCCGCAGGGTATGCCACGCCCCTACAAGTCTCTGCAAATCACCGAAAATTTACAGTTGGAAAAACTATGGCGCACGATGTTCACGCGATCGCGGCTCAATATGCCACTCAATATAAAAATGCTCTACTCAACGATGTCCTTCCCTTTTGGCAGAACCACTCGCTTGATCATGAATATGGCGGCTACTTTACCTGTCTCGATCGCGCAGGCAACGTTTACGACACCGACAAATTTATCTGGCTGCAAAATCGCCAACTGTGGATTTTTTCCACCTTTTATAACCAGCTAGAAAACCGAGCAGACTGGCTTGATATCGCCACTCACGGCGCTCAATTTCTTGCCCAACACGGCAGAGATGCGGATGGCAATTGGTATTTTTCCCTCGATCGCGCCGGCAATCCTCTAACTCAGCCCTACAACATCTTCTCCGATTGCTTCGCTGCCATGGCATTCAGCAAATATGCTCTAGCGTCAGGCGAAGAGTGGGCAACAGAAATCGCGCTTCAGGCGTATAACAATGTGTTGCGCCGAAAAGAGAATCCCAAAGGCAAGTACACCAAAGCCTATCCCGGTACTCGCCCCATGAAATCTTTGGCAGTGCCGATGATTTTAGCCAACCTGTCGCTAGAAATGGAGTGGCTATTGCCCGATGATCAACTAGAACAAGTTTTGGCTGCCACGGTGCAGGAAGTGATGACCGATTTTTTGGATCAAAACACTGGCTTGATGATCGAAAATGTTGCGATCGATGGTTCCCTCGTGGATTGCTTTGAAGGACGGTTACTCAACCCTGGTCATGGAATTGAGGCGATGTGGTTCATTATGGATATCGCCCAGCGCCGCAATGATAGGTCAACGATTCAGCAAGCCGTGGATGTCATCTTAAATATTCTCAATAGCGCTTGGGATCAAACCTACGGCGGACTCTATTACTTCATGGATTCTCAAGGGCATCCTCCCCAACAATTGGAATGGGATCAAAAACTGTGGTGGGTACATTTAGAGGCACTGGTGGCGCTGGCAATGGGCTATCGACTCACCCAAAACGAAGCCTGCTGGACGTGGTATCAAACCCTGCATGATTATACTTGGTCACACTTTGCCGACCCGGAGTATGGCGAGTGGTTTGGCTATCTCAATCGACGGGGAGAAATATTGCTGAATTTGAAGGGCGGCAAATGGAAGGGTTGCTTTCACGTTCCACGAGCAATGTACTTGTGCTGGCAGCAGTTTGAGACCCTAAAAACAATTGCTTGAGTCAGC
>CASBQE010000377.1 GCA_949127665.1 Synechococcales cyanobacterium PMM_0083 | reverse complement strand
TCTCAAGAAGTAATGAGTTTGCTGGCAGACCTAAACCATCAGGGAATTACGATTATTATCGTCACTCACGAACCTGATATTGCCGCCCAAACTCAACGGGTCATCCATGTTAAAGATGGCTTGGTCGTGGATTGAGGGACAGACATGGCTGGAATTAAACAGGCGATCGCTCCTTTAATTCCAGTCATTTCTGCCCACCAATCAGCCTGAATTATTAATATCATCATTGTGCAAATCTTGCTGGCGCTTCCCCCTGGATAAACTCAGGGAATTGGTTTGATAGTCAAGATGCCTTCGCCTGGAAGAATCAAGCTTAAGCTAGAAGCATAGACATTCTGCGAGAGATTCGATGGAAATCGGCGTACCCAAAGAAACCAAAGATCAGGAATATCGAGTGGGGCTGAGTCCCAGTAGTGTGCGATCGCTGACAGAACGCGGGCATCGCATATTTGTTGAAATTGATGCTGGAATAGGGGCGGGTTTTAGCAACGAAGATTATATGCACGCAGGAGCTAGCCTTGCGGCAACCGCAGCAGCAGCGTGGAGTCAGCCATTAGTCGTGAAGGTAAAGGAACCTTTGCCATCAGAATATGACTCTTTGCAAAAAGGACAACTGCTGTTCACCTATCTGCATTTGGCTGCCGATCGCCGCTTGACAGAGCAGTTGTTGGAGTGTGACGTGACCGCGATCGCCTACGAAACTGTGGAATTGCCCGATAAACGCCTGCCCTTACTAGCGCCAATGAGCATCATCGCGGGGCGATTAGCAGTTCAGTTTGGTGCCCACTATCTAGAGCGGCAGCAGGGAGGACGAGGCGTTTTGTTGGGTGGAATTCCTGGAGTCAGACCGGGCAAAGTTGTAATTTTGGGTGGAGGCATCGTGGGAACCGAAGCAGCCCGAATTGCGATCGGCATGGGTGCCCAAGTCGCTATTTTAGATATCAGCATCGATCGCCTATCCTATCTAGAATCCATCTTTGGCTCTAGGGTCGAATTACTTCACAGCAGCACGGCTCAAATTGAAGCCGCTGTTGCCACCGCAGATTTATTAGTAGGAGCGGTGCTGGTACTGGCAAGCAAAGCGCCCGTCCTGGTTTCTCGTAAGCTAGTCCAAACCATGCGCCCCGGCTCCGTGATTGTAGACGTGGCAGTCGATCAGGGCGGCTGCATCGAAACGATTCGTCCCACGTCTCATTCTCAGCCGACCTATGTAGAGGCTGGCGTAGTCCACTGCGGTGTGCCTAACATGCCCGGAGCCGTTCCCTGGACAGCGACCCAAGCCTTAAACAACAGCACTTTACCCTATGTGCTAAAACTGGCAAACTTCGGCATAGCAGCCCTAGACAAAGATCCCGCTCTGGCAAAGGGGTTAAATGTCCAAAACCAACGCCTGATCCATCCTGCCGTGCAAGCAGTATTTCCAGATTTGGTTCATTAACCTGTCAAAGATCTCATCTCTAAAAGGCATAAACCAACCGCAGCACCCATTCCCAAATAGTGCTACTAGAGCGATTATTCGGATTGCTGACCACTAGCAAAGCCGGACTGAAACTCACGCGGTCATTCAAATTAAAGCTGTAATAAGCCTCTAGGTTTGTTTGGGTAGCATTACCCAGATCTTTTTCAACAAATGGCATTCCGATCGCCAAGCCTGCGACCGAGCCAGGAATGCCAATATTCCGCACGGTGGCACCGACTGCCCAAGTGAAGGGGGTCAAATTTAGAGTTTGGTTGAGCGCGGTATTGAATCTGCTGTAACTGCCCACACCCGCACGACCAAAAAACGCGAACTGCCGATTGAGTGCCCATTCAAAATTAAATCCGCCTGCATTAATTGCCGTGCCGTTAAGTGTGGCAGCGGTGTATTGCAGCCGGGTCACCAGATTTTTATTGAAGGCATATTCGACCTCGACGCTAGCCTGATTGCGATCGCTAAACAACCCGCCATTCCCTCCTGAATTGGGCTGTTCCGCATCACTGGCAACATAGAGCGATCGAAGGGTGAAAGGGGAATTCTCACTCGGCTTCCAAGCAAGAGCAGCCCCCGCGCCACCGGGACGATCCACTTGATTTTGCACGATCAGCGGATTGTTCATGAAAAAGCTGGAAGAGAAATTGGTGAGTGAGTCGTTGGCAAAGCGGTTGTAGTCAATGAAATCACGCGGATTCAGCCGAGCGCCCACGGTCAACGTCAGCGTTTTGGCAGGGCGAAAGGTGTAATAAAGCTTGCTGATTTGAACCGTATTTGGCACCGCGACGTAATCTAAGCCCCCGCCATCTGCCAAAATTCCCACTGTGCCTAGCAAATTTAATCCCCGATTTTGGCGATTGCTGATAGCATCGCCGCTGTTTGTGCCTGCTTCTAGCTGAGTTCGCAATAGGTCGCCGCCTAAAAAGCTAGTATCGAAGGTGAGACGAACTCTGGCTAATGTCGTCGTTTGGGCATTGGTGCCATCGCTCAGCGCCGCTACTACTTGGGTAGATAATTTGGTGGTGGTGGAAAACTGCTGTTTTTCTAGCTGGGCAGTCAGCAGTTCTAATGCGTTGGCGCGATCGCCCTCTCCATTCAAAATACTGCCGTAAGACGTTTGCAACCGCCGGATCGTCGCCACATCTTCGCGGATTTTGCCTAACTCTCCTGCGATAAATAACTGCTCGATTTTGGTTGCAACTTGGTTTAATACGGCGATAAATTCGTCACGGCTCAGAGATTGATTGCCCCGAAAGGTGCGATCGCTATACCCACTAATTACGCCATACTTTTCCACCAACGCTTTTACGGCTTGATATGCCCAATCACTCGGCTGCACATCTTGCAACTCAGCCACCGATCTCACTTGCCCCAAAGCATCAGTATCTTCTGGTGAACACAACAGCGGATCGGTTGCATTGGGTATCAAAGAGTCGGGGCAATCGGTAGTCGATTGTGCGGCTGAAGCAGGAGCAGCATCCAAGGGAAAAGAACTTTCCGCTGCAACCGGTTCTACAGCAGTAACCACTAACAAAATCAGCAATAGCCATATTCGTAACACGCGATCGCTCCTCACCCACATTTAAGACGCTCTATCAAAGCTGCTCAAATTAAAGCCTATTAGATGAGAGATGATGATCATGTCTACAGCTTTAAACTATTTATTCATGCATATTCAGGTGTTGCCGCGATAACTTCCCATAGGTATTAAACAACTCTGTGTTAAGACAGGGAAAATAGACAGGATTGAAATTTTATGAGAGAAATTCTTACAAACTCGCTAGAAGTGTTTAACTGGCATAGCGGCTGGATTATTTGGAATTTATTTCTAGCATTTATTCCCTTTACCTTGAGCTTTTGGCTTTATCGCCGCCGCTCCACTTCTCGCACATTGCTTTGGTGGGTAGCCTTTGCGGTTTTTTTCGCTTTTTTGCCTAATGCGCCTTACCTGCTCACAGACATTATTCACCTGATTCGAGCGACGCGATCAGGCTACTCTGCCCTAGTTCTCACCCTTATTTTTATTCCACTGCATCTCTTCGCTATCTTGAGCGGATTTGAGATGTATGTGATTTCACTCCTCAATCAAGGGCATTACCTCAAACGAATTGGGTTAGAAAAATATATTGTTGGCTCGGAAATTGCCACCCATGCTCTCTGTGCTGTGGGCGTTTATATGGGCAGGTTTCGCCGCTTTAATAGTTGGGATTTAGTCAGCGACCCGGCAAATGTGCTGCTGATAACGCTAGATGATCTGACTACCAAACGCCCTGCGATCGTGATTGTGATCTCGTTTATTGGGCTGACCGTTCTATATTGGATTGCCAAACAAATCACATTAGGGCTAGTTCTACGACTTCGTGAAATGCAGGCTAAGCAAGAATGGTTTGAGTAGAAATAATCATGAATAATAGCCCTTTGTAAAAGACACTTGACCGGAAGGGAACCCTGAATCAACTGAAGTTTGGGCGCGTTAATCTATGAATCGTATTATTAATTATGGCTTGGCTTTTATCATTAGCTATCTGCCTTTGAATGGGGTTCGGTGCCTGATGTACAAGCTGCTGTTTGGTTACTCAATTAAAACTAGCAAGATTGGAATTGGCACTATTTTAGTTGTTGCAGAAGCCACAATTGAAGGCGCAATGATTGGGCGATCGAACGTGTTTATAGGTCCCATGTCTTTAGTGATTAAAGATGGCGCAAGTATTGGAAAACATAATCTGTTTGTCTGTGATGAATGGACGATTCGTGAAGAATTTAAAGACAGTCACTACGATCGCTGCTTGATTTTGGCAGAGAACACTTTGATTGCCGATGCTCATTTTTTTGATATTGCTGGAAAGTTGACTTTGGGAAAAGGCTCTTGGGTTGCCGGTCGAGATTCGCAATTTTGGACTCATGGTGCTGGGGTTTGCGATCGCAACATCCAAATTGGCGAGCAATGTTTCATCGGTAGTGCCGCTCGGTTTGCTCCGGGCAGTGAACTAGGCGACAACGTTTTGGTTGCTATGGGCAGCGTGGTTACAGGCAAACTAACCGCATCCAACGCGATGATTGGCGGCGTTCCAGCACGGCTCATTAAAGAGAATTATGATTGGCGTTCAAAGCAACCGATTGAAAATCCTTAAAATAGGAATGTAAGTGAGTTTCTAAATGTAATGAGCGAATCAATGTCTGGGCTATTGGAAGCACTAAAAAATTCGGATGAAACCATTCGCGATCGCGCAACCCGCGAACTGTGGCAAATTTGGTTCGAGCAAAAAGGGGTCATTGGGCTAGAAATGCTGCGGCGCGCCCAGGTTTTTCTAGAAATGCAGGATTTTGATCAAGCAGAAGATTTGCTAACAATATTGGTCACCCAGCAGCCCGATTTTGCTGAAGCTTGGAATCGTCGCGCTGTGCTTCACTACATTCAAGGAAACTACCAAGCCGCGATCGCGGACTGCGAAACCGCGATTCAGCTTAACCCCATTCACTTTGGCGCACTCCACGGTTTGGGAATTTGCCACATGGCGATCGAAAACTATACATCCGCTGTTAAAGCCTTCCGGCAAGCTTTGGAGGTACAGCCCTATTCTTTAGAAAATCAACGCTTGATTTTGGAATGCACTGCCAAACTCTCCTAAAAAATATTATTGCCTGAGATTGACTGACTGCTTGCTGCACATCCTAAATTTAGTGACTTAGATCACTGAGTATCTAGACCTTAATCACGCATCGGTTTAAGCAGTTGGAAGATAATAGCCATGTGGAGTTCTGTAAATAATTATGAATCACATCAGCATGATCCGAAGGTTGGTTGAAGAAGCCCTTCATGTCAAAAGGCTAACTTGTAATATTGAAAACGAAATTAATCATGAACTGACAAGATTAGGGCATATTTCGGATTCAGATTTTGAAGCCCTTGAACTCCTAATGTCAGAAATGGATGCTGGGCGTATTGCACTGGTGCCCAGTCCGTAGACAGCCTCGTAGCTTGGGGGCATCGTTTTTAGGATTTAAGACTTAAGACGGTACATTAACTTAAAAAGGCAAAACTGTCATCCTGATTAGCTTCAAGATACAAGCTTGCTTCCCGCAGGGTTAAGTAAGCTTGTAGAGTTTCAGTGATTGCGCGAGATGCTTCACTCCATTTCATATCGTAGTGCTTTGCACAGCTTTGCCATCAGCATGACAACCACGTCGGGAGCTTTTCCGGAGTAATTAGAGCATAATTTGAACATCTGCCGATTCCGTTCTGATTTAATGTATGTATGTGTGAGTGGTGTTGTGTAGTGAACGGCAAATTGAATGCTGACGTTATTTGCGATTCCAAAAGGCTTTCGTGGAGAGTTTGATCAAATTCAACGAAATGCTATTACTAGCTGGACGTTGCTAGAGCCAAAGCCTGAAATTATTCTGCTGGGAGATGATGAGGGAACTGCTGAGGTTGCCAAAGAATTTGGGGTTAAGCATGTTTCAGGGGTGGAGCGAAACGATCATGGAACACCTCTGCTGAGTTCCTTGTTTGAGATCGCTCAACGGGTGGGCGCTGGATCGCTTTTTGCTTATGTAAACGCAGATATTATCCTGCTGGATGATTTCATGAAAACCATCGAGCAAATCCCATTTCAGCGATTTATGTTGACTGGGCAACGCTGGAATCTGGATTTTAATGAAGCGATCGCTCCCAACCCCGGATGGACAGAACAGTTACGTCATCGCGCTATGACCTCAGGAGCGTTAGAAGGTCCCCAGGCGATGGATTACTTTGTCTTTACGCGCAATACTTACACTCATATTCCGCCTTTTGCCATTGGGCGCTTATGTTGGGACAATTGGATGGTTTACAGCGCTCTGAATCTCAACATTCCCTTAGTAGATGCAACCGAAGCCATTGTGGCGGTGCATCAAAACCACGATTACAATCACCATCCTGACGGGAAAAAAGGGGTATTTTTGGGAGAGGAAGCCCAGCAGAATTTGCAGCTACTAGGTGGCAAGCACTACACCTACTTTATGTTAGATTTGGCAGATTGGCAGGTAACCCCACAAGGCTTACAGAAACCTTTGTTGAGTTGGCAGCGTCTCGATCGAAGGTTGGACATGCTGTCTTTAGCGCGTCCAAAATTCAGGTTGGCGTACAGAATGCTGTTAGGTCTTCTACGTTATGGGGACCAATTGCGTGCTGTTCGCCCAAAATTATTGGGAATTCCTGCTAGAATCGTCTGCAGATTAAGAGGATTAAAGCGGAGTAAACCTTCGTCTTTTGAGTAAGTTGCAGTGAGGAGTGTGGGTAAGTGACGGAGAAACGTATCGTTTCCGTGGTGGGTCTGGGTAAATTGGGTGTGCCGATGGTTGCTTGCCTTGCTGAAAAGGGTTTTACCGTTATTGGTGTAGATGTAAACCAAGCAGCAATTGACCAGATTAATGCAGGAAAAGCCCCGGTGCAGGAGCCAGGTTTGGACGAAATGCTACATCGAAATCGGCAGCGCATTCGAGCGACTTCCGACTATTGTGATGCGATCGCAGAGTCAGACGTAACTTTTATCATTGTTCCAACTCCTAGCGAAGCGGATGGTGGGTTCTCGCTCAAATATATTCATACAGTGCTTGAACCCATTGGCAAAAGTATTCGTGATAAAAATACTTTTCATTTGGTGGTGATCACCAGCACCGTCATGCCAGGAGCAACGGATGGTGAAATTAAAGCGACGTTAGAGGCGACTTCTGGTAAAACTTGTGGTGAAGGATTTGGGCTTTGCTATAGCCCTGAGTTTATTGCACTAGGCAATGTTATTTACGACATGCTGAATCCAGATTTCATTTTGATTGGTGAATCCGATCCAAAATCTGGCGTGATGCTAGAAGAAATTTACTTGCAGCTTAGCAATGGCAATCCACCCGTTTCTCACATGAACTTGGTGAATGCAGAGCTAGCAAAAATCTCCGTCAATACGTTTGTCACGACCAAAATTTCCTATGCCAATATGCTGGGCGAAATTTGCGAGCGAATTCCCGGTGCAGATGTGGATGTGGTGACGAATGCGATCGGTCAAGATTCGCGCATCGGCACAAAATATCTCAAGGGCGCAACCGGATACGGCGGTCCTTGTTTCCCTCGTGATAATGTCGCTTTTGCCTTGATCGCTCATTCTGTGGGTGCCAACCCCGCGATCGCCGAAGCAACCGACGAAATTAATCGAAAACAATCGTCTCGTCTAGCAAGCCATTTGCTGCCCAGACTTACACCAAACTCTAAAGTCGGGATTTTAGGGCTTTCTTATAAACCCGATACGAACGTGATTGAGCAATCTCAAGGACTAGCTTTAGCAAAAGAATTACTGTCTCAAGGGTTTTCAGTAGTTCTCTATGATCCATTAGCATTAGAGAACGTCCGGCAAATCTTAGGAACTCAGCCAGAGTATGCTGATTCTGCTAAGGAATGCGTTCAACGAGTGGATGCAGTCGTCATCACCACGTCTTCCAAAGAGTTTCAAACGCTTGTACCAACGGATTTTGTATCCACTAATAGTTCAACTAAGTTTAAGCTACTGTTGGACTGTTGGCGTGTTTTAGACCGTAGCCAGTTTTCTCAGGTGTGCGAATACCTGGCGCTTGGAGTCGGTTCAACGATTGTTTAATTGAGATCGTGCATATGTGTAGTGAGGAGTGCCCAACATGATTGTAGTCTGTGGTGCGGGTGGTTTTATTGGTGGTCATTTAGTTCAAGCTTTACTGAAGCAGGGCGATCGCCCGGTTCGAGCCGTTGATATAAAACCCTTAGATGAGTGGTATCAAGTTTCTGCCGAAGCAGATAATATCCAGCTTGACCTATCCGAAAAAGTTGCCTGTGAGCGGGCGCTTTATGGGGCAAGCGAAGTTTACAACTTAGCGGCTGATATGGGTGGTATGGGTTTCATTGAAAACAACAAAGCCCTCTGTATGTTGACCATTTTGATCAATACTCATCTGCTGATGGCAGCCCAAAAATTTGGGGTTAAACGGTTTTTCTTCTCATCTTCCGCTTGTATTTATCCTGCCTATCTGCAAACAACGCCAGACGTAGTGGCATTAAAAGAGTCAGATGCCTATCCCGCCATGCCCGAAGACGGGTACGGTTGGGAGAAACTATTTAGTGAGCGGATGTGCCGTCACTATACTGAAGACTTTGGACTCATCAGTCGCATTGTCCGCTATCACAACGTTTATGGACCCCACGGCACTTACGATGGCGGTCGTGAAAAGGCTCCTGCTGCGATTTGCCGCAAGGTCATCCAAGCAAAATTAGCTGGAACACGCGAAATTGAAATTTGGGGTGATGGCAACCAAACTCGTAGTTTCATGTACATTGACGACTGTGTGAAAGGGACGCTAGATATAATGGCAAGCGCGATCGCCGAGCCGCTCAATTTAGGCAGTAGCCAATTGGTCACAATCAATCAACTGGTTGACATTGTGGAAGACATCGCTCAAATCAAGTTGAAGCGTCGCTATAACCTTGCCGCACCAAAAGGGGTTAATGGTCGCAACAGTGATAATGACCTGATTCAAGAATTGCTAGGTTGGCAGCCTGATATCCGACTGGAAGCGGGGATGGAGAAAACTTTCGGCTGGATTTATGACCAAATGACGAAAAAGCAAGTTCTTGTCAGCACCCTATGAGCGATTCGCCCCCTATTGTTTCTGTAATCATGCCCTGTTTTAATCAGGGTCAATTTATTGAGGAAGCAGTAGAGAGTGTTATTGCCCAGACTTTTACTCCTGTTGAAATTATCATCATCAATGATGGTTCAACTGATATAGAGACTGTTCGGCTTCTCAATCATTATCAGAAGCCGAACGTTTCTGTGATTCATACCGCCAATCAGGGTCCCTCTGCGGCGCGGAATGTCGGCATTCGCCAGGCAAAAGGACAATATATTTTGCCAGTCGATGCAGACGATCGCATTGCTCCTACCTATATCGAGAAAGCAGTTTCCATTTTAGACTCCCACCCCAATGTCGGCATAGTTTATGCTCAAGCAGAAATGTTTGGTGACCAGACAGGAGTCTTTGACCTGCCTGACTATAAATTTCCTGATATCCTTCTAGGAAACATGATTTTCAATTCCAGCTTATATCGCAAATCTGACTGGGAAAAAGCGGGTGGTTACAACGAAAACATGGTGTGGGGTTGGGAAGACTACGACTTCTGGTTGTCCATTATCGAGTTGGACAGAACCGTCTTCCGCATTCCTGAAGTGCTTTATTTTCATCGGGAAGTGGCGAACTCCAGAAGCCAGCAAATGACGCAAGATTACTGGGTCAAGAGCTATACGCAAATCTTTGAAAATCATCCTCAGCTTTATGCCAATCACATTGATGTGATATTTAAGCAAATTCTT
>CASBQE010000376.1 GCA_949127665.1 Synechococcales cyanobacterium PMM_0083 | reverse complement strand
TAATTTATGGATATCAAAGCGCTGATTCGCGAAGTTCCAGATTTTCCGAAACCTGGCATTTCTTTTAAAGACATCACGACCCTGCTGCGCGATGCCGATGGATTGCAATATGCGATCGCGACCATGGCAGAACATTGTGCTGATTTAGCTCCTGATTATGTGGCTGGCATGGAATCGCGGGGCTTCATTTTTGGGACTGCCCTTGCTTGCAAAATGGGCGTAGGGTTTATTCCCATTCGCAAACCGGGCAAGCTTCCGGCTGCTGTACATATGATTGAATATGACTTAGAATATGGCACCGACAAGTTAGAAATTCATCAAGATGCCTATCCGGCTGGGTCTAAAGTGCTGATGGTAGATGATTTGATTGCAACCGGAGGCACGGCTGGAGCCGCTGCAAAACTAATTCAGCAAACAGGCGGCATTTTGATAGGTTGCGCCTTTGTGATTGAGCTAAAAGATTTGAACGGACGAAGACATTTGCCAAATGTGCCCATCATTGCATTAGTGCAATATTAGAATAGATCGCTGTTCGGTATTAGTGAATAGTTGGTTAGTGAATAGCTGTGGATGAATAACCGCTAGACTGAAGCCAATCTCTTGCAGCAAGTGCTTAACGGCAGCAACTGTTTAACGTTAGTTATTAGAATCATGAGTACATCGGCTCCAAAACGGATGGCATCGGGCTTTGATTCGGTGCTATCTTTTTTTACCAGCGATACGTTTGCCTATATTGTGAAGCGGGTTTTGCAGGGATTGGTGACGCTGTTACTGGCATCAATACTGTGCTTTGCGCTCATTCAGCTTGCGCCTGGAGACTACCTCAGCACGCTCAAGGAAAACCCAAAAATTTCACCAGAGCGGATTGAACAGCTTAAGCGACAGTTTGGCTTAGATAAATCCTGGTGGGATCAATATCTACGTTGGCTGTGGCAGGTGGTGTCGCAAGGAAACTTTGGCACGAGCTTTGTTTACAATCGTTCGGTATCGTCGCTGCTGTGGGAACGGGTGGCGGCGACCCTGCTGCTGGCGATCGCGTCGCTGATTATGACCTGGGCGATCGCGGTTCCCATGGGCATCATTGGTGCGGTCAATCAAAATCGCCTCGTCGATCGCATCTTTCGCGTCATCAGCTACATCGGGCAAGGTTTTCCTAGCTTCATTGCCGCATTATTATTGCTGATCTTTGCTCAAAATACCGCCCCGCTGTTTCCCGTGGGAGACATGACCAGCATTGATTTTAATGACTTGACCCTGCTGGGCAAAATTCGCGATATTGCATGGCATATGGTGCTGCCAACCTTGGCACTCAGCATCACCAGCTTTGCCGGACTTCAACGGATTATGCGGGGGCAACTCCTAGATGTTTTGCGGCAAGACTACATCCAAACGGCTCGGGCGAAGGGACTGCCAGAAAACCAGGTCGTTTACATTCACGCGCTGCGAAACGCCATGAACCCACTCATTACTCTGCTAGGATTTGAGTTCGCAGCTCTGCTAAGCGGCTCTTTTATTACCGAGTACTTTTTCAATTGGCCCGGATTGGGACGGCTGATTTATCAAGCTTTGCTGGCACAAGATATTTACCTGGTCATGGCAAGTTTGATGATTGGTGCCGCCATGCTGATCGCCGGGAACCTGCTAGCCGACTTGCTGCTAAAAGTCGTTGATCCACGCATCAAACTAGGATCGGACGATTGACGATTGACGAAGGGCGAGGGGTAAATTACTTCTGACTTCTGTCCCCTAACCTCTGTCCCTTAACCTCTGCCCCCTCGCCTTTTCTTTTATGATTTCTCAAACTTACTATCTAGTACGATCTAGAGCCGATGGACAATATTTAGTGGCTCGTCCCCATCGGAATGAGGGCGATCGCGCTCCCACAGATGCCGGATTTCTGCTGCTATTTCAAGAACACGCGGATGCTCTGAGCTATCTCAACACTCATGCGAGGGAGTTAGCCGATCGCTTTGCCGTTGAAACCACTTCTGGCACTCAGCTAGAAGGAGTTATGAAGCGTTGGAGCTTTACGGGAGTTGGCATGGTGCAAGATCCGCTGGTGCCCAAGGTAGAATTTTTGATTAGGTAGAATTTTTTGCATGGATGCATCTCAGATCATTCCGATTCTGTCAGTGGCGATCGCGACTTCTACGCCGTTGGTGTTTGCTTGCATTGGCGAAACGATCGCAGAACGGTCAGGAGTAATTAATCTGTCGGCAGAAGGCACGATTCTATTGGGTGCTATGACTGGCTTTGCGATCGCCAAAACGACCGAAGGCTGGGGAACCACTCCCAGTTTGCTGCTTGGCTTCACGGGAGCGGCGATCGTCGGGGCGCTGATTGCGCTCATAGTGGCATTTGGTGCATTGACGCTGAAGCAATCGCAAGTTGCGATCGGGTTTGTGCTAGCCCTACTGGGTGCAGATTTATCATCGTTTGTGGGCAACTCCTTTGTTCGCATTCCTGGACCGACAGTTCCCAGCTTTAAATTTCCGTTTTTACAGGATATTCCGGTGGTGGGCGCGCTGTTTTTTCAGCATGACTTGCTCGTGTATACCAGCTATTTGTTGATTGGGTTGACGGTGATTTACTTTTACCGCACCCGTCCCGGCTTGATGCTGCGGGCAATTGGCGAACAACCCGCTGCTGCGTTTGCTCGTGGCACCAATGTGATATTCATGCGCTACTTTTACACGCTATTAGGCGGCGCACTGATGGGAATTGCCGGAGCCGCTTTTTCCTTAGACTTTAAAGCAGGTTGGAGCCATCGCCACACAGCAGGATATGGCTGGATTGCATTGGCGATCGTCATTTTTGGCGGTTGGAATCCATTGAGGGTAGCCTTGAGCTGTTATCTATTTGGCAGTTTGCAATCGTTAGCAAGCGTGGCACAAAGCGCGATTCCCAATATGCCCACTCAGGTATTCACAGTGGCACCATTTGTGCTGATGATTTTGTTTCTGGTTTTGACTTCTAGTGATTGGTTAGAGCGATCTCTGAAGCTGTTTCCGCCAGCGATCGCTCGTGCGGCTGGTCAAGCGATTCACAGCACTCCTCCAGCAGCGCTGGGTAAACCTTTTGAGCAAGACTAAGGGCGCGATCGCCTGATTAGTCTATGGCAGTAAGTCTAAAATTTCTTCAGCGGCGCGATCGCAGGCTCCCGGTTTACCCAATGCTTCAGCCATTTCTTGATAGTTTTCCAACATTATTTGCCGACGCTGGGGATTCAAAAGCAGGTCGAGGGACTCTTGGAGCAGGTTTTCTGCCGTTGCCTGCTCTTGCAAAAACTCTGGCACAATGGGCTTCATCATCACTAAATTTGGAGGTGAAACAAAGGGCACTGCAAACTTGAATACTTTCAAGATCCAAGCCGTGACTGAATTCACTTTATAAAGCACCACCTGTGGCACGTTGAGTAGCGCAATTTCTAAATTGACGGTGCCCGATTTAGTAATTGCCAAGTCTGCCGCCGCGATCGCCCGCAAAGTCGTAGACGCATCACTGCGAGGGTCGGCGTGTTGAGTTTGGTGAGACGAATCTTCCAATACGGTTGCCCGGAGTCCGTAGGTTTCAATTGCCTGCTCAATGGCGGGGCGATATTTTTCAAGGGCTAGGGGAATCCAAAAATGAATTTTGGGTAGCTTGCTTTGGAGCGCTTGAGCGGCTTGGCAAATGACGGGCAATAAGTAGTGAATTTCTTGCTGACGAGAAGCGGGTAACAGTACGACTGCAATTTGGTCGGCGGGAATGCCTAATGCGGCACGGGCGGTTTCGCGATCGGGTGCCGTTTGCAGGCGATCGATTAAGGGATGCCCCACCCAACTGACGTTCGCCCCTTTTTTTTGAAAATAGCGTGCTTCTTCAGGGAAAATTGCCAACACGCGCTGGGTTGCCCGGACGATCAAATCGGAGCGGAAAAATTTGACTCCCCAAACCCAGTCGTCTCCCCACACCCACTCTTGAGGCGCAATGTAATAGACCACGGGCACTTGAGGAGAATGGGTTGATAAATAATCACAGAAAGCCAAGTTGGGTCCCATGTAGTCAATTAAGACAACCAGATCAGGGGAATGCTGTTTAAAGTACTGTTTAACTTGGCGCTGTACCTTTAGCACCGGTAGGACGAAACGCAGTGATTCCACAATGCCGACGGAGCCGATCGCGGTTGTATGTCCCAGAAGTTTTGCTCCGGCGCTTGCCATGCGATCGCCCCCCAATGCCAAAATTTCTAGCTGCCATCCTCTGGCTTGAGCGTGTCGCTGCAAAGCTTCTACTAACAGCGCTCCTTGCATGTCTCCTGAAACTTCACCCGTGCTGATAAAAATGCGTACAATGTTGCTCATTAGGTAGGGAGTGACCGATAGGGGCAGGGGCGATCGCAATTTGCAGTCAGCATCCAAGCGAGTCTACTCTTCAGTTTCATCGGATTTCGCGCCCGGAGTAGAGCCTCGCCGTCCGGTTTGCTTAGATAACTTCAGAAATTGATAGAGATGTTGAAGATAGTCGTTGTCACGTAAGGTTTCTAATTTTTCTGTTGCTTCGTTAACGGTTAAATCGGAACGATAAAGTATCCGAAATGCTTGTTTTAAAGACTGGAAGACTTTTCCCTCTTCCATAGCCATCAGTCCGGCTCGTTTCAGACCCACTAAATTGAGCGATCGCACCCGTGCGCTATGTCCTTCAACCAGCATATAGGGAGGAACATCGCGAGTAATCCGGCTCATGCCGCCGACCATTGCTAGTCGCCCAATCCGCACCCCTTGATGAACTCCGCTCATGCCACCAATGCGCGCTTCCGATTCAACATGAACATCCCCACCCAAAGACACCGCGTTGGTGATAATTACATTGTTTTCGATTACACAATTATGGGCAATGTGAGTATACGCCATAATCAAATTGCCATTCCCAATCAGGGTGATTTCATCGGCATAGGTCGCACAGTTAATCGTCACGTATTCTCGAATGCGATTATCGTTGCCAATTTTGACCAAGCTTTCTGTTCCATCATATTTCTTATCTTGAGATGCCAGCCCGATCGCGGCTCCAGGAAAAATTTGATTTCGCTCTCCAATTTCTGTCCATCCATCCAGCACTACATGAGAGCCAATCACTGTATCGGCTCCCAGTTTTACCTTGGCACCAATCACCGCGTAGGGTTCCACCTTCACAGTAGGGTGTAGCTCGGCACCGGGGTGAATAACTGCGGTTGGATGAATCAGAGTTGCCATAAAAGTGATGAGTGATAAATGATGAGCTTTTGAATATGAGTTGAAAAAACTCGAAGCTCAAGTCGCCTTAGTCTACCAGCGAAAACATGAATTCGCCTTCGGCTGCCAGTTGCCCATCGACTTCGGCACGACCTCGCATTTTGCCAAACCGACGGCGTTTTACACTGATTAGTTCTACGGTCATAACCAGTTGATCTCCTGGAACCACCGGACGGCGAAACCGAACGCCATCAATCCCTGCAAACATAAACAAACCGCCTTGGAGATCTGCCAATTGGGTCAACACGATTCCACCCACCTGTGCCATTGCTTCCACAATTAGCACACCCGGCATAATCGGACGACCCGGAAAGTGTCCTTGAAAATGGGGTTCGTTGAAGGTGACATTTTTGATGCCAACGGCGCACTTTCCAGGAATATAGTCAATGATGCGATCGACTAAAGCAAATGGATAGCGATGGGGCAGTAGTTTTTGAATGTCTTCGAGCGATAAAACAGTCGCGCCAGAAGTCGTGCCGGATGCTACAGCATTCGTTGAAGCGTCTGTTTCAAGATTGGCAGGAACCTCTTTATGGGTGGGCACTATATCGGCAGTATTGACATCAGTAAGGGTTGACATGGGCGGAGTTTATAATCGTGCGATGTCGAGATGTGGAATATGTTGGCTAGCTCAGTCCCAGACCTTATCATGATTGTGGCGCTACATGTGGCTTGATGCGGAGCATGTTGAGCGATCGCGCGAGTTGGGTATGTAAAGAATGGCTGGCTTTGTACGCCATAAAATGAGCCGTCGGAATGTCCAATAAACTTAAGTCTCCTATCAAGTCTAAAAGTTTGTGACGCGCTGGCTCGTTTGGAAATCTTAAAGGCGGATTAACCCATCCTTCAGCACTACAGACCAAAGCATTATCCAAACTTCCCCCTTTAATCAATCCATTGGCACGAAGATACTCAATTTGGTGAGCTAAGCCAAAGGTTCGGGCTGGGGCAATTTCGGCAGCAAAAGATGAATTAACCACGAAATGATCGGCATTGGGTGACCAGCTATGCCACTGATTACCGATCGCTGCTAGGTCGAAATCAATCCCGTAGGTAAACCGCAGTTCAGCAGCCGGGAGCGCGGCAACAAAGGCATCCCCTTCCCGAATCCAGACGGGTGATTGCAACGACCAAGTTGAGCGCAGTGATGGTTGGGCAACAACCCCGGCTTGGGAGATCGCCGCTGTCCACTCCTGCGCTGAGCCATCGAGCAATGGAGCCTCTGCCCCGTCAATCTCAATTCGGGCATTATCCACACCCATGCCCACCAATGCCGCTAGCAAATGCTCCACCGTGCGAACCGTTGCGTTATTAGCGGCAAGCTCGGTTGACAGCATGGTTTGCCCAACGGCATCAATGTGGGCAGGAATTTCAGGAGAATCAGGCAAATCAACTCGGATAAACGTCCGTCCTGAGCCTGCGGGTGCTGGCAACACTTGAACCTGCGCCACTAAGCCCGTATGCAAACCGATCCCCGATCGAGTAAACTCGCTACCCAGTGTGTGTTGAACCGGGTTCGACGCTGTTAAAGTCTGACTTTCTTGGCTCCGAACTTCTGCCTTCATCAGAATCGCTCTCCAATCCCAAAGTTTATCCGAGTGTCTCCCTGATCATTCACACCAAAGTCTACCCGAATTGGACCGAGTGGTGATTGAACCCGGACACCAACACCATAGCCATACCCACTACCAGGTTTGCCTCGAATCCCCCCCGGATTGCCTGGAACTAGCCCCTGAGAGCCAAAACCGTAGGCTCCATCTACAAAAAGGGCACCCGAAAAGATAGAGATGACCGGAAAGCGATATTCAATCGTTCCTTGAACAAACGATCGCACGGCTGCCAGATCTCCTTCGTCATAGCCTCGAACTGAGTTTGCGCCTCCCAAAGGAAACGCTTCATAGGGCGGAAGATCTCCAAAGTAATTCCCCCCTTGAACATTAAATGCAAACGTTTGAGGGCAATCGCTCGGTCTAGGCTTGGCGACCCGACAGCCCTTCGTAAACTTAACTAGCTGCACTGGAATATAAAAGCTGTAGTTGCCGCGAAGGCGATTAAACAAAATATTGCCTGACCCAACCGGAATCGATTGTTCAGTTCCTAGCCTTAAAAACGAGCCGCTGGTCGGTCTAGCAGGATCATTGCGGCGATCTTGGACGACCCCAAATTGTAATGCCAATATGTCATCTCGTCCTGTGCCACTAAAGCTGAGGTTGTTCCCAAGCTCATCTAATGGGCTGAGGTCGCCACCGCGATCGCGAATCGAGACCCGCTGATATTGCAAACCTAAAGATGCCGTCCATTCAGACCGTTGAAACACATTGCGACTCAGAGGGCGCGTAAAGCTAATAAATCCGCCTGAGCGCAGAATTCGGGGAGTTTCACCATTGGGTAGATTCACTTCCGGCTCGCCGCCATCGAAGATCAGTGAGATCGTGCGTCGCCGGAAAATGTTGAGTGTGTAAGAAGTGCGGTATGGATCACCCCCAATCCACGGATCGGTGAAGCTCAAATCGAACAGCAATTCCCGCTGACCCACCTGAACTTCAGCCGAGAGCTTTTGGTTGTTGCCACCCAAATTTTGCTGCTGATATCCCACCGACCCAAACAAACCACTGGCAGAGCTAATCCCGGCGCTAGCAAAAATTGATCCCGCATTTTTCTCAGCCACATTGGCAACGACCACTACTTTGCGTGGATCAGTCTCGCTGGGCTGCAACGATAGCCGCACATCTTCAAAAATTCCTAACCCAAAGGCTCGCTGCAAATCTTGTTCAACAATGGGTCGATTAAAAATGTCTCCAGGTTTTGTTTGAAATTCGCGAGTCACAATAAAGTCGCGAGTGCGTCCTCGAATCGGATTGCCTTTCGCATCTTTATCATCCCCTTCTTTGTTGATGAAGCGGACTCTAATCCCTTCAACCTCACCCTCAGCCACTTGCAAAGTGACAATTCCTTCGGGAGAGACGGCTGGAGACTCCAAGACCTGCGCCAGAACATACCCATTCTTTTGATACCACTCGTTGACCTTTTTGATGCCCTCTTGCAGGCGATTTAGGTTCAATACTTGACCGTATTGTTCGCTAAAGCTTTCGGTTAGAATTTTCTCTGGCAAAACCCGATTGCCCTCAACCTTAACGGCTTGCAGCACTGGGTTAACCTGCACTTCAAACGTCACCCGCACGCCCAAAGGCGTGTCTTCAGGCACCGCTTTTACGTTTGAGAAAAAGCCAGTTGCAAAAATGGCATTAATGTCTTCTTGAAGCTGAGAGCGGGTTGTAGTACGCCCAGGCTGAGTTTTGATGACTCCATACACCTCGTCTTGCAAGGCTTGATCGGCTCCTTTAATCAGCACTTC
>CASBQE010000375.1 GCA_949127665.1 Synechococcales cyanobacterium PMM_0083 | reverse complement strand
GCATTCAAGCAATTTGCAGACCTGATTAGCACCCTTTCACCTCATCTATTACCGAGAACTACTATGAAATTCCAACACTTGTCCGTGGTTACTGCTTTGACCGTTTCTGCGATCGCTGGCATCGGCATGGCTCAATCTGCTTCTGCGGGTGAACTGGTTAAAAATGGCAGCTTTGAAAGCACTCCTACCCCACTTAGCAATGGCGGTTGGGCTACCTACAACGCGATCGAAGGCTGGAAAGCAACCGATGGCGGCAAAATTGAAATTCAACGCGGTGCCGCTGGCAAAGCTTTTGATGGCAAAAACTTACTTGAGCTAGATAGCCACTACTACAACAAAAATGCATCTGTCCTAGGGGTATTCCAAGATTTGGTCACCGAAATCGGCAAAACCTACACCCTATCCTTTGCTTATTCTGCTCGTCCTGGCACTGCTGCTGCTCAAAACAACTTCAGCGTTTTGTTTGGCGATAGCTTCAAGCAAACCATTCAAGGCAGCCAAGGTGGAAGCCAAACTCTCTGGAACATGTTCACCACTAATGTAACCGCTACTAGTTCCTTAACCCGTTTACAGTTCAACTACGAAGGAACTCGTGACACATTAGGCGCTTATATTGATAACGTCGGTGTTGCTTCCTCAGCAGAAGCTGCTCCTGAACCTACTACCATGGCAGGTATGGCGTTAGCGGGTATTGCTGTGGCATACCGCAAGAAATTGGCAATGCGTAAGCGTTCAGCATAGTTGCTAAAAGCCCTTTAGCGGTTCTTGATTTCAACTTAAAAATCTTTTTTGTGGGCGGTCTTATGACTGCCCACAAATCTTTTTAAAGTTGCTTCACGCCCAAGGTGAATTATTAGAATTACTTTCTAAATCTTCAACGATTTTGGGCTTGAGCTTTTCAAATTCTGCTTGCAGAAGGTTTTTGGTCATGCTGGGTTGTCCGACCGACGGTGAAGATTGGCTAACGATCGCCCACTGCTTTAGCAAAGAACATTGAGCAGGATGAATGGTAATCGTAATCACATGGGCGCACTGGGGCGGGTCTTCTAAGGCAAATAGTAATACTTGATATTCTCCTTTTTCACCCATCAAACGCAGCATTTCTCGCCCCAACGAATTCTTCACATCAAGGTAACAGCGGAGCCATCGAGGTCCTTGTTCTTGACTATGAAAGCGGTTGTAAATTGCTGTCAGCCATAACACCATAGGATGAGGCGACATTGAGCAGAGAAAATTTTTGTAGATCCGGTTATAAATTCGATTCACTTGCAGGCTATGAATTTCTTTTTGGGGCAGCATTACCCAAATCGTTGGGATATTCTCCTTGCCAGTTGAAAGAATTTGAGGAAATACAATTTGAGCAACAGGCTTATCTTTGGGCCACGTTGTATGAGAGACGATATTGCCCGATGGAGAGGGAGTAACGGGTTGCGATCGCTCTTCCGTTATGGTGTTTTTGGCTAATGCTTCGCCAATCCGAGTCCCAATCTGATGATTGGCACTGTAGCGCTGCTCTAGCGGTTCGAGGGCTTTTAGAACTTCGGCGACCGATTGGGGACGATTCGGTGACTTTTTCTCCAAACAGCCCATCACCAAATTTTCTAGCGCATGAGGCACCTTGAGGCTAGGATTGGCTGACTTAAAGCTGCGGGGCGATTTGGAATGATGAGCCTTGTACCAGGCACCAAAGGTGTGAGTTTCTGCTTGCAGTGGCATTTTGCCCGTTAGCATCTCAAACATCATGATGCCGAGGCTATAGACATCTGAGCGAGAATCTAAATCTTGCCCTTCCATTTGCTCCGGAGAACAGTAAGGCAGAGTTCCCATAAAGGAACTGGTTTGCCCGCTGTCTTCTTGAAGCAACTTAGCGATGCCGAAGTCTAAAATTTTAACCAACTCGCCTAATAGTGCATTTTGACTGACTAGGATATTGCTGGGCTTAATATCCCGATGAATGATCGGGCACAGTTGACCATCCATTAAAATGCCTTGATGGGCGCATTGCAACCCTAGACAAATCTGACGGGCAAGGCTAAGAAACCGAGGCAATAAAAGAGTCTGTGTGCTAATAATTTCACTCAGGCTTGACCCTTGAAGAAATTCCATCACGTAAAAGGGTACATCGTCTTCGTTAATGCCGTAGTCGGTCACTCGAACGATATGAATACTCTTTTGCCCTAGTTGAGCGCAGGTTCGAGCTTCAAATTTGAAGCGCTCGCGTAACTTATCGTTGACTATCAGTGCTTGAGACAAAAACTTGACGGCAATGACTCCGCCTAGCAAAACGTCTTCAGCACGGTATACCCTTCCCATAGCCCCTTTTCCTACCAGTTCAACCAACTGGTAGCGGTTGGCAAGTAAGTGTCCGATGTGTGGGTCTGTGATCATACGAGCAGCCAATGATGCAAGCTTCGCCCTAAAAACATTATGGATATGAGTAAAACAGCTTTAGTGTAACCAACTTATAAAATGATGTTTTAACTAAATAGTTAGTTGGATGAAAATTAAAAAATTGAACCTAATTAAGGATTGGAATGCACTCTGTTTGCTAGTAATCCCGTAAAGCTACTGTAACAAATCATTTTGACAGTTTTTTAGTGACGCGATCGCTCACCACTGGCTTCGATTTATCTACTCTAGCTGCTGTTCCAAGGTTACTTCCATCGTACTGGTTAAATAATGCCCCGCCATGATGCCACTGGAGAGATAATATTTGTTTTCTTCAACCCGGTACATCGTTTCAAACCCGCTTCGTCGCTGGCGATCGCCCAACACCCAATATCGCTGCACAATCGATTCTTGAGCAACCCACCCTTCTCCCTCTACCCGTCCTAATAAACTATGCTGCAAGACAAAGGTATATTGGCGTTCGCCTGCATCTAGCCGACCCCGATATTGAAGTGCAATCTCTTCACGCTCACTGTTTGGAAAAGTTAACTTTGTCACCATAGTAAACCAGTAGTCATCTCGGCTCCAGCCTACTAAGGTTTTACCAAGTACTGGAATTGGCATACCGTTTCGCTCTAGCCAGTGCCCCCGCATTGTCCAGCGTCCTGGCTGTATTAAAAAGGTATGAGCCACAGCGTTATCCTTCGATTCGACAGCAGATGCAATGCTGATTCAGTAGGTAGCCAATGATATCACGCATCTTCAAGACTAACAGGTCGATGGAAAAAGGGAAATGGCGAATGGCGAATGGCGTTCGCGTAGCGTCTCCGCAGGAGATATGGCGAATGACGAGTAGGATACTCGGAACTTAAAACTCCGAACTCAAAACTCCGTTCGCGCAGTGTCTGCGTAGCTTCTGCTTTCCGTAGGGTAGGAGTTACTCCGAACTCTTGTAAATTTCGCCGAGGAGGACGGGGTGCTGCGCTCCGGTGACGGCGGGGAGGTTGCCGGGGATCTGGTGTAAGCGCCAGTATGCTAGAACTGCAAAGGCGATCGCTTCTTTAAAATCGGCATTTACGCCCACATCATCGGTGGTTAATACGGGAATAGAGTTAAGTCGGGCTTGAAGCCGCTGTTTGAGATATTGGTTTTTGCTACCACCGCCACACAGCAAAACGCGATCGGGGAGGTGAGGTAAAAAAGTTTGATAGCTGTGGGCAATAGAAGCGGCAGTCAATTCAGTCAAAGTCGCCAAAATATCGGCTGCTTCAGTTATGCCGCCAGTGCCACAATCGGCAAGACATTGATCCAGGTATTCAACCCCAAATAGTTCTCGCCCGGTCGATTTGGGCGGTGGTTGGTGGAAAAAAGGATGCTGAAGCCACTGATCTACCAACGAGTGGCTAACCTGTCCAGTTGCCGCCCAGTTACCTTTGTGGTCGTAGGTTTTAACTCCCTGACTAAGCTGCTGCACTGCTAAATCAAGCAAGCTGTTGCCAGGTCCCGTATCCCAGCCTAAAACCCCTGACTGCCAATCTTTTTGAGGATCAACCGCAGGCAGATAGGTCAGGTTTCCAATGCCGCCGATGTTTTGCACACAGCTTGATTGGTGAGGCTGCCCGAATAAGTGAGCATCAATTTTGGAAACCATAGGCGCACCCTGCCCACCCGCCGCAATATCTGCTGCCCGAAAGTTGCTGATGGTGGTGATGCCTGTGCGATAGGCGATCGCGTCTCCTCGCCCCAATTGCAAACTATAACCAAGGGACTTAGGTGAGAGGCGAGGGGCAAGAGGCGGGCGGGTGTCTGACTCCGCACTTTGCGCTTGCCCTGCTGGACGATGAAAGACGGTTTGCCCGTGGGAGCCAATCAATTCAGCGGTAGGATGCCCGGTTTGAATGGCGATCGCGGCTTGGGCGAAATAGTGGGCGATCGCGTCATCGAGGGTTGCCAAGTCGGCGATCGGCAATGCTGCACCCGCACACACCGCCAAAATCTGTTCGCGCAGTGCCGTTGGATAGGGAATGGTTTCCCCAGCTATCAGGGTTACTTGCAAGTTTGTAATGGAGCCAGAAATTTCAACCAGCGTTGCATCAATTCCATCCACCGAAGTGCCGCTGATCAGACCAATTACAAGCATATGAAACCAAAATCTAAGAGCTAGAGATTAGACTACTCTACATAGGGACGTTGCTGAATGATGGCATGAAAATTTTTGGTAGGGGTGGGTCTTGTGCCTACCCAATGCGGGGTTCAAGGCAACAACAAGGGATTGCCCCTACAAAATCATCCCCAAATTCAGCAACGCCCAGATAGGAAGTGCAAGTTTGGCTGAAATGAATCAGCATTAAGAAGCTATTACATTTGTCAGAAATTTAGAACGGCTGAGTGCAGCGTTCAGATGCCGCCATAGAATCGAAGCGCTATCATAGAGGCTATTGATAAAACTTGTAACAAATTATCAATGATTGTTTCTCATTCCAGTTTTGCCAAAATTAAAGCTTCAGTCACAGAAAAGGTGTTCTTTGGTCACGAGCCAACTCCTGAACTGATTGCTATCTTGCTGGTTTATTTCGTGCAGGGCATTCTAGGCTTAGCACGGTTAGCGGTTAGCTTTTTCCTCAAAGATGATTTGGGTTTGGGTCCGGTTGAAGTGTCCGCCCTGGTTGGAGTTGCTGCCCTACCTTGGATGGTCAAACCGCTGTTTGGTTTCATCTCAGATGGACTGCCGATTTTTGGCTATCGTCGTCGTCCTTACCTAATTCTGTCTGGGCTATTGGGAACGTTAGCCTGGTTGGCAATGGCAACAGTTGTAAATACGCCTCTGGCTGCGACGGTGGCGATCGCGGCAAGTTCACTTTCGGTCGCCTTCAGCGATGTGATTGTCGATTCCCTCGTGGTCGAGCGGGCGCGCAAAGAATCCATGGGCAAAGCCGGATCTTTGCAATCGCTCTCGTGGGGTGCTTCTGCGGCGGGTGGCTTAATGACGGCTTACTTGAGTGGCTACTTGTTAGAGCATTTCACTACGCGCACCGTTTTTGCCATTACAGCGGTCTTTCCATTAATTGTCTCCTGCGCTGCCTGGATTATTGCTGAAACCCCGATCACCGAGCGCATGGATTGGGGAGCCGTCAAGCATCAGCTTCAACAATTACGACAGGCATTGGGTCAAAAATCTATTTGGATGCCCACGGCATTTCTATTTGTTTGGCAGGCGATGCCCACGGCAGAATCTGCTTTCTTCTTCTTCACCACCAACGAGCTTAAATTTGCACCAGAATTTTTAGGGCGAGTGCGCTTGGTGACTAGCTTGGCATCACTGATTGGCGTGTGGGTTTTTCAGCGCTTTTTGAAAAACGTTCCCTTTCGTACCATTTTTGGCTGGTCAACCGTGATTTCAGCCGCGCTGGGAATGACAACCCTATTGCTTGTGACTCACGCCAACCGCAGTTTGGGCATCAGCGACCAATGGTTTAGCTTGGGAGACAACCTGATTTTGACGGTCATGGGGCAAATTGCTTTCATGCCCGTATTAGTTCTCGCCGCGCGACTTTGCCCTCCTGGCATAGAAGCTACTTTGTTCGCGTTGTTGATGTCGGTCGTCAATTTAGCGGGGCTGGTCTCCTATGAGTCTGGGGCGTTTTTGATGCACAAGCTGGGCATCACAGAAAGCAATTTCACGAATTTGGCGCTGCTAATCGTGATTGCCAATCTCACGACCCTGTTGCCATTGCCGCTTTTGGGATGGCTGCCCTCTAGCGAAGAGATGCCCGAAGATTCCTATGATCATCAACCTCCGGCAACCTTAGAGCTAGATCTAGGTGCTTCTAAGCATCTTGCCCAACCTTTTTTGCCTGACCTAATGACGGAATTAGTTGTACAGTCACGCGAACCAGAACCTGTAGAGGAATAATATGACGAGTGTTGAACTGAATCCGTCTGTTTTGGAAAAGTCTTATCGGCGGGAAGATTGGCAGCGGGGCTACAATTCTTTAGCGCAAGAATTTGATTACTGGATTGATGAGATTGATGGAGAAATTCCAGCCGACCTGCAAGGAACTTTGTTTCGGAATGGTCCTGGGTTGCTGGATGTGAACGGCGAACAAATTCATCACCCGTTTGATGGCGACGGGATGATCTGCGCGATCGCTTTTCAAAATGGACGCGCTCACTTCCGCAATCGCTTTGTCAAAACTGAAGGTTATTTGGCAGAACAAGCAGCCGGGAAAATTTTGTATCGTGGCGTGTTTGGCACCGATAAGCCCGGTGGGTGGCTGGCAAACTTGCTTGATGTCCGCCTAAAAAATATTGCGAATACTAATATTTTGTATTGGGGCGGCAAACTCCGGGCACTGTGGGAAGCGGCTGAACCCCACGCCCTCGATCCCCGCACTCTCGATACGTTGGGTTTGGACACTTTAGAGGGCGTATTGAAACCCGGCGACGCATTTGCCGCCCATCCCCGCATCGATCCTAACTGTGGAAGCAATGGCGATGCTTGTCTAGTGAACTTCTCGATTAAGCCCGGTTTGTCGTCCACCATCACCCTGTATGAATTCGCCCCGGATGGCAAACTGCTGCAAAAGTATGCTCACTCTACTCCCGGTTTTGCTTTCATTCATGACTTTGCGATTACGCCTCACTATTGCATCTTTTTTCAGAATCCTGTGACCTTTAATCCCATTAACTTTTTGGCAGGAACCCGCTCAGCCGCCGAATGCATTCAGTTTCACCCCGAAAAACCAACCAAGATTGTCGTGATTCCCCGGAAGGGTGCAAAAAGCAGTGAAGCCGATCAACTGAACGCATCCCGCACATTTGAAACGCTTTCTGGATTTGTATTTCATCATGCCAATGCTTTTGAAGATGGTAATGAGGTGGTGATTGATTCAGTGTGCTACGAGGACTTGCCTGCGGTGGAGCCAGATGGTGATTTTCGCCAAACTGATTTTGACGCGATCGCGCCGGGGCATCTATGGCGTTTTCGAGTCAATTTGCAAACGGGAGTCGTCAAGCGCGAATTGTTAGAGGGGCGCTGCTGTGAGTTTCCCGTGGTACATCCCGCAAAAGTCGGGCGATCGCATCGCTATGCTTATTTGGGTGCTGCCCATGCGCCAACCGGAAATGCACCGCTTCAAGCCGTGATTAAAGTAGACACGCACTCTGGCAATCGCGCCCTCTGGAGTGCAGCACCTTGGGGCTACGTGGGGGAACCAATCTTTGTTCCCCGCAGCGCTGATCCACTCAGCGCTGAAGATGATGGCTGGGTACTGGTGATGGCGTTTGATTCCAGTCGCGATCGCTCTGATCTGGTGATTCTCAACGCTCACGACCTAAACCAAGTCGCCCGTTTACACCTAAAGCATCATGTCCCTTACGGACTCCACGGCAGTTTCACGTCCGAGTGCTTTGCGGAAGCTGGTGATTATGCTGGCATTCTGACTCGGTGAACGGTTTCCGCATAAATGTTGAGCATTGTGTCTGTTTTTTTCTGCCAATTAAAGTGATTCAGAACTCGGTGTCGTCCGGTTCTGCCCATTTTTTCCCGTAGTGTTGGAGATTCGGCTAGTTTTACCATAGCAACAGCTAGCTCGTGAATAAATTCTTCACGAGATCGAGGACTTACCAAAATGCCACAGGATTCATCTAAATAGTCCATCGGTCCGCCCCACTTCGTCGCAATTACGGGCAACCCTGTTGCCATTGCTTCCAAAACCACGGCGCCTCCGCATTCAAATAGGCTTGGAAGCACCAACACATCAGCGGCTTGTAAACGATGAGCACATTCTTTTTGGGGAAGCCAACCCGAAAATTGCACAGCAGTCAGGCGATCGCAGTGCCTAAATCCAGGATGTTGAGCATTATTCAGCCCTAATTCAACCGCAAGTTGCGTTAAAGAATCCTGAGCAACCCCATCTCCAATAATTTCTAGGGTCGCTGGCAGTTGCTCAAGCACTTGTTTAAAGGCAGGCAATAGTAAATCAAGTCCTTTCCAACCCAACAGCCGACCCATAAAAATAAATTTTATCGGTTGCAGTTCGGGCTTTAAGTTGACATCATTTGAATTTGAAATAGCTGCATTCAGCTTGGCAAACTGTGGGGAAAACTTCGATCGCCATAGTAAAACATCAACACCGTTTTCAACCAGCTCAACCACCTTGCCCTCAACGCCAGCAGGCAATGCTTTCCAAGTTCGCTGATTGGCGACTAGCAGAGTTGCCGCCAGTTTTTTTCCTGGAATTATCGTGTTAAGCAGATTCGACAATAGGCGACCGATGAACACCGCAAATGTCACAATTCGCCCTTCTTGGTGCCGAAAAGCAGGAGGAAAAGTCATACCGCCATTCATGGGACCAATCACTACAGGCGCACCCATGCCAAAAATTAACGAGGGAATTTTAGGAGAGACAAAAATTGGTTGATGGATCAGATCAACTTGCTTATTCTTAACTAATTTTTTGATTAAACGACGCTGATAAAGTTGCGTTAGCATCGTCATTGCAAACCCGAAAGTGATTTCAGAAATCTTTCGAGGAAGATACGTTCCTGCGGATGAAAGCAGCCGATGCCAACGAGTATCAGGGACAAAGTAAATGCGATCGCAATCTGCCGGAAAGCAGGTTAACAATTCCTCGCGAGTCCGTTCGTGAACTACCAACCAAGCCTCAATCTTACGTTGCCGCAGTTCGCGAAAATAATGAACTGGCAATGCAGCCTCACCGCCAAATTTCATAGAAGCGTGTTCTGCAACAATTAAGATCCGCAAGTTTTGAGAATTAGGATAAGAATCGAAGAATGTACTATCTTGAACCTTCGATAATTGGCGCTGATCAGTCAATGATCTTTTTACTTGAGAAATTGATAGCGATTGAAACATAGAGCACCCAACAAATTTAGTTCACAATGACTGAGATTTTTCCGCGCTATTTTTTCGTACTTAGAGTTGCTGCTGTTGGGGTGATCGCGCCATATCTATCTGAGCGGCAGACCGAGTAATAAAATCTTCATCGTAAGTAAAAACGCGCAGCTTTTGCAACACTTGCTGTCGCCACAAAAGAATAGCAAACACTGGACCTAAAGTCAGTAAACAGCCGAACAAACTGAGAGGAGTATTTCCGCTTCCTGCACCGATTACTGCACCTGTTGTCAGGCAAAAGGTGAGACTGGCAAGCGAGAAAATCGGCAAATTTCTAATCAACACTGCAAACGGCAAAAGCACTGAAGGATACCAAGACATCAGCCATGGTGTTGCTCCCAACAGCAACGCCATCGTGACCCAGCCTAAATCGGTCACCAAATCGACTTCTGAGTATTTTCGTTTGAGATAAGGCTGAAGCAGTTTCCAACTGTAGAAAATGGCAAAGCCAAGGACTGTAACTCGGCTGAACTGCTGAATAGCGGGTTGATTTTCTAAAAAGGTTGATCTGTTAAAAAACGATAGTCCTAGGTTAAGTAGATGATGAATGGAACGCGCTGTTAACCCAGAAACCCCAGGATTCAGTAAACTTTTCCAGGCTATCAGCGTTGGAAAAATAGTTTGGCTTAAAACCAGAAGAACAACAGTCAGAGCGCCTGCGGCGATCGCTAACGTTTTCCAAAGCCGTCGCGAAATCAGAAAGCCTACTACAAGCGGCAACCAAATAATCGGTAGCGTTTTAGTTAAGAATCCTGCGGCGATCGCCAAAATTGCCGCAATATAGCGGCGATGAAACAAGCAACCAATCAAAACAATCACTGAAAAGCACAGGAATACATCGACATGGGCATCCGCAACATGAGCGATTAAAAGGAACGGATTTAAGATGTATGCGATCGTCAGCTTGCTACGGCTTGGAGACTCCTTAAGTAACCGCCAAATCAAATAAGCATTGAGAATGTAAACCAGCAGACAAAAGAGTTTGAATACATACACTCCTAAAATTGGATTCACTCGAATAAATATGGCAGAACCCGTGAAAAACAACTGAGAAACCGGACCATAGGTGGAGGTTTGCAACCAATAGAGCAGTGGCATCAACACACTAGAAACATAGCCAGCAGGGATAATAAATGGATTTACGCCACGTAAATTCATCAGCCCGTATTGCAAATAAAGATAAATATCATTACTAAGCGGATAAGCAATCAGTGCAAGTAGCAGAAATGGAGTTGCAGGCTTAATAATCTGCTTGAATTTGAACTCGTTTGAAATGGGTTTGCTACAAAATAACCAAACTACATAGCATACGCACAAGCTAATGTATGAAAACATTGACAGAAGCCGAATGAAACTAATGCCATTAAATGATTCATTATTAAAGTTGGTTTCCTCACCCGCGATCGCTTCAAAAAAACTTCTCACTCCACCAATGGCTAGAACAGTAGAAAGCACTAAAGCTGCCACAAATGCAAAGACATACAAAAACTGAATTTTGCCAATGGTTTTTAGCATGACTATTCTTAGAGAACTAAGGTTTTAAGGTGAAAAAAATCATTTAACCAGTTACAACGAAAGCAACTTGCAAAGAAACGCGATTGGCTTTAACCAATCTGGGTCACTCGCCAGTTGAGTCTTAAATTAATCCAGAAATTCCAAGCGGTGACAACTGCGATCGCTAAGAAGTTGGCAAGATAGGCGTTCAGATGCAGTCCATTAAAGAGAACGTTCAGGAGTAGGATTTTTAAGATCAATCCCATCAAACAAATGATGTTGAATTTCAAAAATCGCTTAAGCTGTTGCCGAGGACTCGACTGCTTTTTAGAAAGATCTTTGAACGTCCAGCGATCGTTCCAAAGAAAGTTATTAACAATCGCTAGTTCGCCTGCCAATATGGCGCTTCGTGTTAAGCCAAAACTCAAAATCTCGTAGAAAAAATACAACAGTCCCATATCAACCAGTAGCCCAGATAATCCTACAAATGCAAAGCGGATAAATCTACCCATGGGGAAATTAAATTTTCTGCCCCAACGCCCTAAACGCCCAGAATCGATTCGTAGCCGTGTTAGATGATGTAGGTAATCTTTATATTGCCGCCAAGTTACTTTGCTTTCGCCAACCTCACGCTCCTGAAAAACATAGCCCACTTCAGCGATTTGTTGAATATCACCGCGACCAATTACTTCTAATAAAATCTTGTAGCCAACTGGGTTGAGTGGAACTCCGGCGATCGCCTTGCGTTTTACCAAAAAATAGCCACTCATGGGATCACTCACACTGCTCAACACTCGCGGCAAAATCATCAATCCTAACAGTTGTGCCCCACGCGATAAAAACCGTCGAGTTGCACTCCAGCTACTTACACCGCCGCCTTCTACATGGCGACTCGCCACTGCCAAGTCTGCGCCAGCATCAATCTTCTCTAAGAGTTGCAGTAATACTGCGGGTGGGTGCTGCAAATCTGCATCAATCACACCCACTACTTCGCCCCGTGCAGCTTGCCATCCCCGAATAACGGCTGTTGATAAACCGCGTTCATGTTGTCGTCGCATTACTAGCAAGTTAGGATACTGATCTGTCAAATCTTGAGCATATTGCCAGGTGAGATCGGGGCTGTTGTCATCAACCACGAGCAGTTCATAATCATTAGGCAGCACTTCGTCTAAAAGCTGACTCAGTTGTCCAACCATCTTTTCTATGTTGTCTCGTTCGTTAAAAGTTGGGATGATTAACGAAAAGTGTATCGGAAACACCAGATCCGATGGTTGAGCAGCATATCCATGAGTTGAAGACGATTGAGGGAGTCTTGGAACTTGAAGTAATCCAGACGGTACTTGCAGTAGATGCTTCTGTTGAATGTTGATCATTGGAAATCCATTCGCTTAGGTAGGTCAACAAATCATGGCGATATTCACGGCTAACAATATGCGATCGCATCAGGTTGCCTCAATTCAAAGTCAAGCAAGTAGCTTTAAACTCAAACCCGCTTTAGTTTGCATAGTGAAAGCAAACTAAACACCTGTAAAGGTAAGACAAAAGTAAACCTATGTAAATATCCCTGTAGACAGACTCAGCTACTGTTAATTAGGTCTATTCATAACCCCTCAGCTTTGCATATTCAAAAAATTTTAGAAGCAATCAAGTATACAAAGACTACTTTTAACGACCGAAGTGGTTTGTAAAGACTGGAGTTTGCGTCATGATACGTAGACGATTTTTTCAGGTGATTTCTACTGATCCCACACTATTTAGAGCATTATTTGAAACACGTTCTATCCAGAATCAGCGTGCGATAAAAAACATCAGTGTGATGTAATGAGTACGTATCTCGATCCTAGAAATTATTGACGGTTGGGAACAGATCGCATCGTTAAAATTCAAGAAATGCGCTCTGCAATTCTTAGTTTTGCTGATCGCGCCCTGACATTTTCCTGAATTTCTTCACCTCCGGCAATAATTGGTTTTTTGGTTAATACCGTTAGCAGCGTCGATTCCTTTAGTCGATGTTTGACAATGCGATCTTCCAAACTGTGAAAGCTAATCAGAACCAATCTGCCGCCTGCGTTCAACCAGGTAGGCGCTGTTTGCAACAAAGTTTCTAGCACCTCTAACTCTCGGTTGACGGCAATCCGCAGCGCTTGAAAGGTACGTGTGGCAGGATGGATGCGCCCGTAGCGGTAGGAAGGGGGCACAGAGTAGAAAATCGTATCGGTCAATTCTTTAGTCGTTGTAAAAGGGCGCTTTTCGACAATGCGATGGGCAATTTTGCGCGACAAACGTTCTTCGCCGTAGGTGTAAATTAGATTCGCTAGGTCTGTTTCAGCCCAATGGTTGACAATTTCGGCAGCGGTCAGTTCTTGAGTTTGATCCATCCGCATGTCGAGCGCTGCTTCTTGCCGAAAGCTAAAGCCGCGATCGCCCACATCTAGCTGAGCAGAACTCACGCCCAAATCTGCCAAAATGCCGTCAAACTTAGTATCACCAGGATTGAAACTGGCGAAGTTGGTGTGGTGAAACTGAACGCGATCGCCATATTCCGCTAGGGTCAATTTTGCCGCCGCGATCGCCCTTTCATCTTGATCTAGCGCCGTTATTTTCACATCTGCTGCGGCATCCAAAATCAAGCGGCTGTGCCCACCACCGCCCACCGTGACATCCAGATAATGCCCCCCCGATCGCACATTTAATCCGTCTACCACTTCCGGTTGCAACACTGGAATGTGAATAAACGGAACACTTACACTGTCATCAGTCATTTCAAATACGCAATCTTAGGAAGTATTGAATTTAACTTATCGTCAATCGTTTCAAAGCATATGATGACTTCGACGCATTTTTGCCTGTTCTAGGGCAAATCCATCCATATAATAAAGAAGCGTCATAGAGACGGATGCAGACTCCTCCATTTAGGTTCTGCCTGCGGATCAAGACCTGCCGAACCGATCGCTAGGGGAGACTGCTCGTTTATGTCAATGATTGAGACAAAAACCGAACCCATGGTCATTAACATGGGTCCTCACCATCCTGCCAGCCACGGATGTTTCCGGTTGGTTGTGACGTTGGATGGCGAGAATGTGATCGATTGCGAACCCGTGCTGGGTTACTTGCATCGGGGCATGGAAAAAATTGCTGAAAACCGTACCAACCTGATGTATGTGCCCTACACCAGTCGTTGGGATTACTACGGCGGCATGTTTAACGAAGCGGTGACAGTCAACGCAGTGGAAAAACTGGCAAAGGTGCCTGTGCCCAAACGCGCCAGCTATATCCGCGTGATCATGCTCGAATTAGGGCGCTTGGTAAATCATTTGCTATGGCTGGGTCCGTTCGTGGCAGATATTGGAGCGCAAACGCCCTTTTTCTACACGCTGCGCGATCGCGAAATGATTTTGGATTTGTATGAAGCGGCAACCGGATACCGCATGATCAACCACAACTATTTCCGCATTGGCGGTGTGGCGGCAGATTTGCCTTACGGCTGGGTGGATAAGTGCAAAGAATTTGCCGATTACATGATGCCTGTGATCGACGAGTATGAAAAACTGATCACCAACAATCCTATCTTTATCCGTCGAGTTGAAGGTGTAGGCACTCTCAGCCGCGAAGATGCGATTAACTGGGGTTGTTCTGGTCCCATGTTGCGGGCTTCTGGCGTGAAGTGGGATTTGCGAAAAGTGGATCACTACGAATGCTACGACGAATTTGATTGGGACGTAGTTTGGGCAACCGAAGGCGACTGCCTTGCTCGGTACGTCGTGCGGATGCAAGAAATGCGCGAATCCGTCAAAATCATTCAGCAAGCATTGAAAGGGTTGCCGGGTGGAGCCTACGAAAACCTAGAAGCAAAACGTATCTCTGCGGGCAAAAAATCGGAGTGGGATGGCGCAGATTATCAGTACATCAGCAAAAAAGTGGCTCCCACATTCAAAATTCCCGCTGGGGAACACTATGTGCGGATAGAAGCAGGTCGCGGCGAAATGGGAATTTTCATTATGGGCAACGATAATGTCTTCCCGTGGCGCTGGAAAATTCGTCCAGCCGATTTCAACAACCTTCAAGTGTTGCCCAATCTGTTGAAGGGACGCAAAGTAGCCGATATTTTTGTGATTTTGGGCAGTGTGGATGTGGTGATGGGATCGGTCGATCGCTAATCCCATTTACTACGGCGTTTTTTTACGAGTTGGGGTAGCAGGTGCTGCCCCTTTTTCATAGGTGGGTCGACTCAAAATCCGAAAGTACAAAGCTTTGCTATCGCTTTCTAACAGGCATATATAGGAAAAATTTTGCCAGCCTTTTTGGGTCATTAATCGACCGGTGCCCATCACTTCAGTGCTAATGAATTGACTGCCGACTTTATTTTCAAAGCGATCGCGGCGAGCTTTTGCATCATCAATTAGCTGAATTTGGCGAATCTCCTTCACTTCTCGATATAGGTCACGGGCGTAAGTTTGGCAACTTTGCACCGTTGGATCGGCGGGTTGAGCGATCGCTAAGTTGGGCAATAAAGCAGCGGCAAGACAGGGCATCCAAAAAAGTTGACGGTTCATCACGCGGTTTGCAATTGAAACAGGGGGCAAAATATACCGCTCTGTTTTAACGCATTTTGAGGGGATTGGAAGGAAACCCGCGATCGCGTTGCCCAATTGTCTTGCGATCGCCGTATGCTATTGGGTGAACCGTGAATTAGGACAATCCCAATGGCAGATCCAATTACGCCCGAAGTCAGCCAACGCATTTGCACCCATATGAATGATGATCACGCTGAAGCTGTAGTAATGTACGCCAAAGTCTATGGCAATTTGCCTGAAGCCACTGCCGCTAAAATCGCTTCTATTGACCCCGAAGGTATGGATCTAGATACGCAAGTCAACGGTGCCAATACTTCTGTCCGCATTGCCTTTGACCATGTTTTGCAAGACTCTGAAGATGCTCACCAAACGTTGATTTCTATGGTCAAACAGGCGAGACAGCAGACGAAAAATCCCTAGATGAGCAGGTTGGGATAGGTGACCGGTTTTGGGTGTCGGGTTTTAGAATTCGGAATGTCTGGGCTGCTTTCTCAAAAACTGGTTTAAAAGCAGGAGACCCGGAGTCTACGCCTACCGCAAGCATCCCGTATTGCTGCTACCTTCCGGTCCTGACAAAATTTGGGCGTTGCGATCGCATAGATCCGAGTCAAGCTCCACAATAGCATTTTTCAGTGCACTCGTTATGAAAGCGATCGCTGCTACTCTGATCGCACGGGAGTATATCAGTTTGGAAGACTCTAGAACTGCCCACTGCTTAGAAAAAGCAGTAGACGAGCGTACAATCTTCACAACAAATTTATAGGGCTTCTCCAAAACTTTATATTTATCCAAAATTAGATCGGCGAGGGTTCTGACAGTAGCCTTTAAACACCTAAATTTGGAGGAAAAAGCGATGAGTTCAAAATTGATTAACTTTGCCGCGTTCACAATCGGGCTTTCTATTACTGCTGGTTTGGTCGTCCCACAGTCCGCTGATGCGGCTATTCTGACGTATGATGTCGTTTTTTCAGCCAGCAACGCTCAAGTAGGAACGGGCGAGTTTAGCTACGACACCGATAAAACGCTGACCGTTTCTTACTTTGCAACAGGAGAAAGTCCGCCTAACAAACTCTTAGACATCTTTAATCCAGTGACTAGCTTTGCTGCAACCATTTTAGGAGTCGAGTGGCAAGGGGTTGGGCAAACTAAATGGATTGACCCATCCCTTGGTTTCAGGGGACTGATCGCAGATCGATCGCCCGCCTTCCTAGTAGATTATTGGGCTTTTGGAAAACCTCCAACCGCTTTTGGCGGTGGGCTACTGCGCCTATCCGGTAAAGAAGCTGAAGCGGGCGTATTGGAAGGCTCTTGGTTTCAAGCTAGCTTACCCCAACTTGGCATTAGCAGCGGCAATTGGACAGCAACACTGCGCGGATCGGAAGCAGTGCCCGAACCTAGCACGATGCTAGGCACAACTTTGATGGGATTCGGCTGGCTCATTCGCAAAAAAGTAGCCCAGTCTAGGGGCAAAAAAATAACCCGATCTGCTGAATTCTCATTGCAAAATAGCAATTCTAAAAACGATTCTTTTGAACGCCATTCAATGAATCCGGTTGTTTAATGTTCAAAAATATTTTGATATTCCAGCAAGTCGAGAGAGGCGATCGCGGGTAAACATTGAAAGCAATCCTGCGCTAACTGCCAGCGTTCCTCGCGCTTCAGCATGGCAATTAGTTTTTCACGAGCGCTGATCAAATAGCGAACATCGTTTGCAGCATAGCGGAGTTGCTCATCTGATAGGTTGGCAGCATTGCCCCAATCAGAACTTTGGGCACTTTTGTCTAGTTCTACCTTTTCTAGCTCCATGACCAAATCTTTGAGTCCATGTTTAGGAGAATAGGTACGGGCTAATTTGCTGGCAATCTTGGTACAAAAAATCGGTTGAACGTAAATATCGAGGTGGTGGCGTAGCGTTGTGATGTCAAATCGGGCAAAGTGAAAGATCTTGACTCCGGTTGTCAATTCCAGCAACTGTTTCAAGTTGGGCGCTGACGTTTGCCCTCGCTGAATTTGAACCACGGTAACCCGATCGCTAGGGTCGCACAACTGCACCAAACACAGCCGATCGCGCTGCGGATTTAACCCCATAGTTTCGGTATCCACCGCGATCGCCTGGGCTGTCAAATATTCGGCTAGCTGTTCATCCGTTAGGTCGCGATCGCAAACCTGAAAATCCTGTAGCGCCATAAAAAGAAGGGAATAAGGGGATAGGTTATAGGGTACAAGGTTTGTGTTCCCCATACCCTACGACCTGTTCCCTAACATTAGCTTGCCAAGTACTCACGCACTCGCGCTTTGCGACGACGCAGGTGATCTAAGGCTTGACGTTCTAGTTGGCGAACTCTTTCGCGGCTGATGCTCATACGTTCGCCTACTTTTGCCAGCGATAATTCATGACCATCTTCCAGCCCAAACCGCAATGCAATCACTTCTTGCTGTTGCGGAGTGAGGTCTGCCATCAAGGTTGCCAGATCTTGCCGCAAAGATTCTTGCACCATGTAGGTTTCAGGGGAAGGTCCATCGTCTTCTAGCAAGTCTTGCAGTTCGGTATCTTGGTTGTCGCCGACACGCAAATCTAGGGAAACAGGCTGTCGTGCCAGAGTCAAAAACTCGCGAATTTGACTAGGTTCTAATTCCAATGCATCAGCAACTTCACTGGCGGTGGCTGCCCGTCCCAACTGTTGAGAAAGTTCCCGCTGAGTTTTCTTGATTTTATTCAGTTTTTCGGTGATGTGAATGGGTAAGCGAATGGTGCGCGCTTGTTGAGCGATCGCGCGGGTAATCGCCTGACGAATCCACCAGTAGGCATAGGTCGAAAACTTGTAGCCGCGCATGGGGTCAAACTTCTCCACTCCGCGCTCTAAGCCCATCGTGCCTTCCTGGATCAGATCCAAAAACTCCAGATTGCGCTTCTGATACTTCTTGGCGATCGACACCACTAGACGCAGATTCGCCTCGATCATTTTTTTCTTAGCCCAAAGACCCCGACGCATCACGTCTTTCAAATCGTCTTCGTTCATCAGCGCGTGATCTGCCAACTCCTGATCAGTTGGCTCATGATCTAACGACTTAGCAAGGACTTCTTTCTGATCTTGCAGCGCCATCATTTGCTGCACTTGCTTGCCAAAGATAATTTCTTGCTCATGAGTCAGCATTGGCACACGACCAATCTCATGAAGATAAGTACGAACCATGTCTGCCGTAAAGGTCGGTTTTGTGGTCTTAGATTTTGCAGTGGCAGTGGTCATTTGCGACAATCACTCCGTAAACTAATGAATAGGAACAACAACTGAGAAACGAAAGATTCTTGTTGTAAGAAGTTAGGTAAATAACATCAACAACAGAAGTCTTTTTGGAAAATGTAAAAACTAAACTCTCTATGGGAATCTGCCTAAAATTCGCGCGCCAGACAGATAGCGAAGATAGAACTAATAAATGAGACGGTGAATAATTGACAGCAATAGTAAAAACAATGAGTGTGCTTAAGATCAAGATTTGGGTTAACTAAACCGGAATCATTACGAGTTCACTCTGAAAACTTACAAGAATTATAGACGTGATGAATGTTTTTTTGTTTCCTCCGGTGGGGTGATCTTTTGGGATGATAGAGGTATGGTTAGTAGGACATAGACGGCTGACTTTCGGGTCTTCAAGGTTTGTGGGAGAATTTCAACATCAGCATAAATTATTTTTCCATTCCTCTATATTGAATTGATTCTTTGAATCTGAATAGCCTCAAAGGAGCAGGATATCCGAATCTGAAAGGGCGGTTTTATGGACTTAGGTAGAGGGAACCGAACCAACAAGTAAAGCAAGAGTTGAGGAATGTTAGTTTTGAAAAATACAAACAAAGTTGTATGCGTAAAGTAAAGAGAACTAACCGAATAAACTCGGCTTCAACTATGGTTATATCCAAATGGTTTAGCCCTGATGTGAAGGTTATACGACTGTGATGTGTCAGTTGGATTTAATAGAAACCCAAATCTGCTCTGGCAGCTTCAGCCGCTTTGAATACAACCGAATCAGGAATTTCATCCCAAGCGGTGTCGCCCACTTCGGCATAGAAAGTTTCGTCATAAGCGCGAGTGCGGATGACAACTGGCATGGGAACAGCATGACCCAAAATTAGCGCCTGTTGTTTAGAGTCCAGTTTTGCTAGCACTGATCGCAACCCTTGCGCGCCAGAAACACCTGTAAAAATGGCATCAATATCTTTTTCATCATTCAGTAGAGCCGTAATTCGGGTGCCAATTTGAGACATGACTTCGTTATCTATCCCAGAAGGACGCTGATCGACTACCAGCAAGGTGACAAAATACTTCCGCATCTCACGGGCGATCGTGCCAAAAATGGTTTGCCCCACCGTTGCCGGATCGAGAAATCGGTGGGCTTCCTCGATTGTGATCACTAGCTGTTGGGGGCGATCGCTGACGTTCTTAGTCTGCAAAAATCGCTCTGCCTTTTGCACATAGGCATGATGAATCCGCCGAGCGATCACATTAGTCGCCAACATATAGGACAGGAGATTTGACTGAGAGCCAAACTCGACCACTACGTGCTTGCCAGCCTCCAAAGAGTCCAAGATTTGCCCAACGTAGTTGTGCGGACAGGTATTGCGAATATATTTCAGTCCATCCAATCGTTGCAGTTTGCGTTGCAGTGCCATGATCGAAGACTTACTGCCCATCTTGGTTTCGCAAAACTCCTGAATTTCCGGATTATTCATGGTCAACAGGCGCGAAATCCAGGCTTTGCCAAATTCATTTCGGAGGATGATGGCATTTTCTAAACTAGCTTCCGACAGATTCAGTTCGCCGCGCACTAACATCAAATCTTCCACATCGATTTGGTCGTAGCTGATGTAAAGCTCTTGGGCATCGCGCACCCCGCGTCTTTTGGTAGATTCTGGATCGAGCGTATAAATTTGCACCTGTCCAGGAAATAATTGCCGCAAGCCTTTCACAGTGCTAAACTGCTTGCCTTCACGGGTTGCCTCCCAGCCATATTCTGAGTGCATGTCGAAAATTAAATTTACCGCCGCCTGTTTGCGGATGATTCCTGATAGTAACAGCCGCGCCAGAAAAGATTTGCCTGTCCCCGATTTACCAAATATGCCATTGCTGCGTTCGACAAAGCGATCGAGATCCAAACAGATTGGCACTTCCATGTCGATCGGCTGACCGATCGCAAAATTTCGCCGATGAGGGTCATCTTCCCAGCCAAACACCGCCCGAAAATCCCATTCACTCGCATCAAACACCTGGCTAAAATGGCTAGGAATCGTTTTGACAGGCAACAGTTCGATCGGGGCACTTGACTGAGCTTGGTAGGAAGAGAGTTTTGAAGAGTCAAGTTTTGAGTTTTGAGTTTTGAGTTTTGAGTTGGTTTTGCTTTTTTGCTCCTCTGTTGCCTGTTCCCTATTCCCTGTTCCCTGCACATCACTAATCATCAACATCGGCGTGAGATTGACCGTGCCATAAGTGCCTGTGCCAGCCAAAACTTCCTGCAAAAAGGTGTTCTCAGGTTCCGGCGGGTTTGCCAAAATGCGGGGACTGCTGGTGCCTAATGCCACATCAGTCAACATACAGAAGAAGCGCGATCGCCGTCCCTGCACCACTAAAAACTTACCCACCCGCATATCCTCCACCAGCACATTTGCGTGGAGACGAACTTCTAATCCCTGACTTAGAGATCCTTGAATCACAGACCCAAGAGGCGGCAGTGCTAGGCTCATGCCATGATTCCCAAAAACAACTTACTCGCTTTTCAGCCTTGCTTATTCAGACTAAAATAATACACTAGATCTACTCAAAATGGTAGATCTGTTCTATAAATCGCAAAATTGCAAAAATAAAATTGCAAAAATAGCTTGTCAAAAAAATCTTCAAGTTGACGTTTACTTTCATTAAGATTCGCTTTAGACTAAATACTAAGTTTTTTCTAAAATTTAATTTATGATGATAATCATTATCGTTTTGGATGCTATTTTTAGAGTCTCCGCCTTAAAGGAATCTTCTCTTTAAAGTAGGAAAACGGAGCGGTAGTTATGACTGACAGTATATTAAGTGTGAGGTTAAGTAAATGTTGAAGTTAGTTAGAAATGCTTTTCTGCTAAGTCCAGTTTTGTTGGCAGCGATCGCAATTCCATCTGTGTCGGCTCAAGAAAAGACGGCTCCATCCACAGAAGATATCTCAAAAGTTTCTCAGCTTGAAGCTGAAACAGTCTCCGTAGATGACCTGGATCAAGTCACTTCCGTTTCTCAGTTAACCGATGTCAGACCGACAGATTGGGCATTTCAAGCATTGCAGTCTCTTGTCGAGCGTTACGGCTGTATTGTGGGCTATCCTGACAAAACATTTCGCGGCAACCGTGCTTTAAGTCGGTTTGAATTTGCGGCGGGTTTGAATGCTTGCCTAGACAAAATTCAAGAGTTGATTGCCGCTGCCACAGCAGATTTTGTCAAGAAAGAAGATCTGGAAGTAGTCAAAAAACTCCAGGAAGAATTTGCGGCTGAGTTGTCGGCATTGCGGGGTCGGGTTGATGGGTTGGAAGTTCGCACGGCAACTTTGGAGAAGCAGCAGTTTTCTACCACCACCAAGCTGAATGGTGAAGTGGTTTTCGGCTTGGTTAGCGCCTTTACTGGGCAAAATGCCGGTGGTGGAGATATTCCTAGGACGACGATTGTGGGCGATCGCGTCCGGCTCAACTTCGACACCACCTTCACAGGCGAAGATTTGCTACGCACTCGCTTACAAGCCACGAACCTGAATGCTTTTTCGGGCACCTCCACGTTTACGCCTGAAGGAGATCTGCGCTTTGCTGGAGGAGCTTTTGCGAATGATAACAATAACTCGGTTGGCATTGATGCGTTGCTGTATCAATTTCCCGTGGGCGAAAAGCTGACGGTGACGCTGGAAGCAAATGCAGGCGCGATCGATGACTTCACGGACACTGTTAACCCTTTCTTAGACGGAGATGGTGGCAGTGGAGCATTGACTCATTTTGGAACTCGTAACGCTATCTACTACCTGGTCAACGGCACGGGGATCGGGTTGAAGTATGCGCTGAATGACTTTATTGAGATCAGCGCTGGCTATCTCGCCAATAATGCTAACTCTCCATCACGAGGGGGCGGATTATTTGATGGACCTTATGGCGCGATCGCTCAACTAACTTTAAGACCCTCGGAGAAATTTACCGTCGGCTTAACCTACATACACGCCTACAACACTGATTTCACTGCCAATGGTTCCACAGGCAGCAACCGCGCTAACTTGCGATCGGCTCTAGCCAATAATCCGCTGGTACTTGATGCTTTTGCGGGTCTGGATATTCCCACCTCTAGCAACGCCTATGGAGCAGCGGCATCGTTCCAGTTGAGTCCTAAGTTCGTGATTAACGGCTCATTTGGCTACACTAACACCCGCACCCTTTCCACGCGAGGTGTGCTGCCACGGGGTGACCTCAACATTTTTAACTGGGCAGTGGGCTTAGCATTCCCCGATTTGCTGAAAGATGGCAGTTTGGGCGGCATCATTGTAGGTGTGGAACCACGAGTGGATTCGGTTTCTAGTGGACTGAGATCTGCGATCGGCAGAGATCCTAGCACCTCTATCCACGTTGAAGCGTTTTATCAGTATCG
>CASBQE010000374.1 GCA_949127665.1 Synechococcales cyanobacterium PMM_0083 | reverse complement strand
GTGGGCTACACAACTTGCGGCTCACCCATCGTCAACTCAAAGCGGCTTGAGATTGAAATTGCTAGAAGTTCTCTCCTCCCTTGCTTTAGAGTGCTTCACTATTTCCAATAATGTCTAATATACTGAAAATTTCCGTATAAGTCCCCAGTACGGGCAATTATCTAGAAAATTTCCGGGTAATTCACCTTTTGGGACAGTTATCCAGAAAATTTCCGGGTAATGTCCGTTTTCGGGCAGTTATCCAGAAAATTTCCGTATATTTTCAGAATCCACTACGGGTGTTTTGATGTGATATTTGACACATCCAGGAAACCCGTAGTGGCAGATATCATGAATTCTCAACCTAAGCTTCTCGATCAGGTTCGAGATGTGTTGCAAGGCAGGCATTATTCCTGTCAAACGGAGATGTATCCAATGGATGGCACTTGTCGAGTGGATAGGTTAAACGTCGCAGAATGGGTGAACCAGATGATTAAGTTGACTCTTTTTTAGGTTTGTAAGTGGAGGCGACGTGTAGTTCCTTGAGTTGCTTGTCATCTACGGGGGAGGGTGCGGTGGTCAGCAGGCAGCGGGCTTGCTGGGTTTTGGGGAAACTGATGACATCGCGGATGGAGTCTTCTCCTGCTAGCAGCATGACCAAGCGATCGACTCCGTAGGCAATGCCGCCGTGGGGGGGTGCGCCATATTCAAATGCTTCTAGCAAAAAGCCGAACTTTTCGTGAGCATCTTCCGTGGAAAGTCCGATGGTTTCAAACACCTGTCGCTGCACATCGGGTTGATAGATCCGCAGGCTGCCGCCGCCAACTTCAAAGCCATTGAAGACGATATCGTAGGCTTGGGCACGGGCAGTTTTGAGGTCATGCAAATCTTCGGGGAAGGGAGCGGTGAAGGGATGGTGCAAGGCTTCCAGTCGTTTTTCGTCGGCGTTCCACTCAAACATGGGGAAGTCGGTGATCCAGAGCAGGTTGATTTTGCTGGGGTCGATCAGGTTTTGCTCACGGGCGATCGCTTGACGCAGGCGATCGAGGGTTTTGTTCACCGTTGCCGTATCTCCTGCCGCAAACAGCAGCAAGTGTCCAGACTGCGCGCCCGTGCGGGTGAGGATTTCCTGCTTTTGGGCATCGCTGAGGTTGTCTTTAATCGCGCCGATCGTGTCAATTTCGCCATCCCGGACGCGGATGTAGGCAAGTCCCCGCGCTCCAGCGGTTTCAGCTTCCTTAAATAGATCGCCGCCCGGTTTAATTCGCACATTCGAGATCGCATCATTGCCGCCTGGAATCGGCAAAATTTTGACGATGCCGCCCTTGGAGACTGCATCTGCAAAGACCTTGAAGCCACAGCCCGTGACCACATCCGACACATCCACTAGTTCCAGCCCATAGCGAGTATCGGGCTTGTCGCAGCCGTAGCGATCCATCGCGTCTGCGTAGGTGAGGCGCGGGAAGGGAATCGGCAAATCAATATTTTTGATCACCTTAAAGAGATGCGCCATCAGCTTTTCATTCAGTTCTAGCAAAGCTTCTTGATCCAAAAAGCTCATTTCCATGTCTAGCTGGGTAAATTCAGGCTGGCGATCGGCTCTCAGATCTTCATCGCGAAAGCAACGGGCGATTTGATAGTAGCGATCGCAGCCTGCCACCATCAACAACTGCTTAAACAACTGCGGCGATTGGGGCAACGCATACCACTCGTTTGGGTTCACCCGCGACGGCACCAAATAATCCCGCGCTCCTTCCGGCGTAGATTTGGTCAAGATCGGCGTTTCCACTTCCATAAAGCCGTGTTCATCTTCGAGATAACGGCGCAGGGTTCTGATCACCTCATGCCGCAGCCGCAGATTTCGGCTCATCCGCTCCCGCCGAATATCCAAATAGCGATATTTCAAGCGCAACTCTTCCCGCACAGTTTCGGGTTCCGCGCTGGAGATTTGGAACGGCAGCGGCTTCCGAACAGCGTTGAGAATGTGAATATTGTCAGCATAGATCTCGATTTCACCCGTACCCAACTTGGGATTTAGAGAATCCTCCGGGCGCTGGGTGACGCGACCTGTAATTTGCACCACATCCTCATTTCGCAGATCGCCTGCCTGGTTATAGGACGCAGGAGTGCGAACGGGATCGCTGACAATTTGGACAATGCCATCGCGATCGCGCAGGTCAATAAAAATCACGCCCCCATGATCGCGGCGGCGATCGACCCAGCCGCAGAGGGTAACTGTCTCTCCAATATGTTCGGCTCGGAGTTGACCGCAGTAATGGGTTCGCATGGCTGTTGAACTTGAATGGGGATGTATGGGTCAGTCTAACGCTCAAGCGTGGCATTGCAGTCTACCGAGATACCTGAGCGCCAAAGCAAACTTCATTATGCCTGATAGGGGTGCTTGGCAATAGAATTTGGGCGTTGGCGCAGCCTTTCCTATAGCGAATCGCCCTAACTTAGACGCAAAAATAGGCGCACAAATAAACGCAAAAGTTGGCAAAACAATTAATAGCGGCTGAAAATAGAACGGTAAGATGATAGCGCAGCTTTCCACCCTTATTCTTGATCAAACCAGCATGAGCGAACTAGATCAACAACTCCGCGAGTTGGTCATTGAAGCCTGTAAGCACCCTCCAGGAAGTGCGCCCCGGCAGCGCAATCTGACGCGGGTGATTCGCATGGTGTCGCCCAAACTGTGGCGGGAGAGCGTCCCCTACTATCAAGATGCCGTGCAGCAAACCTGGGTTTATTTTTGCAGGCATATCTGCGGCAGCTACGATCCTGAACTAGGCAGTGTGCCAACCTGGCTCAATGCATTTCTAAAATTCCGACTGCGAGACTTTAGCACTGACATAAAAAAAGACCAAGTAACGCGAGTTTCTTCCCAAATAGAATGGGATGGTGAGGTAATTAATCGAATTGAAACTATTCCCGCTCAACCCTACACAGAGCCACTTTTAGAAATTGTGGAAAGTTGGGCAAGGGCGGATGTTACAGGCGAATTGAAAAGCCTGCATATTAAAGGACATCCAGAGGTTAATGCTCAAATGTTGATTTTGCGGCGGCTCTCAGAAACAAAATGGAAAGACCTAGCTGACCAGTTTGGAGTCGGTATTCCAGCCCTCAGCAGCTTTTATCAACGACAATGTGTGCCTCGTTTGCGTAACTTTGGGGAGTCCGAGGGATATATCAACAGCAAGTAAAGTTCCGCTTCGGAGAAAATAAAATGACCCAATCAACCTATGAGTTCGCTTTGCCGTTGCCTATCACCCAAGCGACTCGCCAAATGGCACAAGAGTTTGCCAATCAGCAGCCCAATGCTAAAAAAGCCGACCAGGTAAGGCTAAATACGCTAGCGGTGCTGGTGATGCATGACTATCTTCAACTAATGGATATTCCTACCAATTTGACGGCAAGCGATAGTTGGAATCAGGTTTTGCGCCTATGTGCAGACGTAGCGGATTTGCAAGTAGCTGGACTGGGACGGTTGGAATGTCGCCCAGTGTTGCCCAATCAAACCCTCTGCCCAGTGCCGCCTGAAACTTGGATAGACCGCATTGGCTATGTGGTGGTGGAACTGGATGAAGCCGCAGAATCGGCGCAACTATTGGGATTTATGCCCAGAGCGACTAGGGAAGCCATGCCGTTGAATCAGTTGCGATCGCCCGAAGAGTTGCTAGATCATCTGGCGGAATTACGCTATCCCCAACCTAGCGCTTTAGCGAACCTCAGCCAGTGGATTCAAGGCGCGATCGACGAAGGCTGGCAAACCCTGGAAGAACTTTTGAATCCGGCTCAACTCAGCCCTGCGATCGCCTTTCGAGGTCGTCTAGGGACACAAACCCCCTCAAAACGGATTGACCTCAATGGCGTAGCGGCTGTATTAGCAGTGGATGCGCGTCCTCTAGCCGATGAATCAACGGATATTTGCCTCCAACTTCACCCGCCGATTGATGGCTTTCTCCCGATTGGCACCCGATTTTCCGTTCTTAACGAAGTCGGTGAAGTGGAATTAGAAACCACTGCCACAGGCACCGAAGATTTTTTAGAGTGGCAGGTTGGATGTGCCTCCGGCGATCGCTTCAGCGTCCAAGTCTCCCTCAACGAAGTCCATATCACCCAAGACTTCATAATTTAATCTATTCGCCCTTCGCCCTTCGCCCCTCGCCATTCGCACTTGCCCTTCCTTATGGCTAAGTTAGTCGTTCTAAAAATTATCGACGGTAGTTTTGAGCAAGGCTTTACAGTCATGCAGGAAATTGGGGAAGAGAACAAACGCCCCTCCAGCACCACCTTGGGAAGGCTGCCCCCCTTGCCCGAAATGCGCTTGTACTATAGCCATTGGAAGGAAAGCTACTGGCGGCTAGAGTCACGCTATCGGATTACCGTCAAAAAAGGGCAAAAACCAAACGTATCGGTGTTGGATGATTGCGAAAACGCCTCAAAAATGCTCAGGGCACGACTCAACACTTGGTTTCTTGCAGAAGACTATCGCGGCATTCGAGAGAAATGGCTACAGCAGCTATCACCTGAGGATGAGATCCGGATTCTGATCCAGACGGAAGATAGCCAGATGCGCGCCCTGCCCTGGAATTTATTGGAATTTCTAGAAGGCTACCCTAAGGCTGAAATTGCTATCAGTGCGCTCAACTTGGAAGCCCCTCAGCAACGGCAGTTTTCGCCAAAATCCCACGTTAATATTCTCTCTATCGTGGGCAACAGCGACGGAATTGATACAGATGCGGATCAGGTATTACTCGATCAACTGCCTCAAACTTATATTGAGCGATTGGTTGCCCCCGATCGCAAAACTTTGACCGATCAGCTTTGGAAAACTGCGTGGGATATTCTCTTTTTTGCCGGACATAGCACCAGTCAAGACGGTAAAGGGCGCATTTTTCTCAACAAAACCGACAGCTTGACCATGGGCGAACTCAAATATGCCCTGCAAAAATCGGTTGCCAACGGCTTGCAACTTGCCATCTTCAACTCCTGCGACGGCTTAGATATTGCGCGGGAACTGGCAGAACTCAACATTCCCCAAATTATCGTCATGCGGGAACCAGTGCCCGATTTGGTTGCCCAAGAGTTTTTAGCCTATTTTTTGAGTGAATATGCTCAGGGGAAATCTCTATATCTGTCGGTGCGGGCGGCGCGAGAACGCTTGCAGGGCATGGAAGACCGCTTTCCCTGCGCGACTTGGCTGCCGCTGATTTGCCAAAACCCTACGGTATCTCCGCCGCTGTGGCAAGACTTTTTGCAGCCGGAGTCGAAACCAGAGCCAACGCCAATGCCAGAGCCAATGCCAGAGCCAACGCCAACAAAGATGCCTGTTCATCTCAGTTTGGCGATCGCCCTGTTCACCAGCCTCAGCGCCGCCATCTTGGTCGGAACCGTGCGCTTTGCTGGACTATTGCAGCCTGCCGAACTTGCCGCCTTTGACCACCTGATGCGGCTGCGTCCCCCCGAACCCCCAGACTCCCGCATCCTTGTGGTGGCGATCGACGATGAAGACCTGCAACAGCAGAGCAAAAAAGAAGACCTGAAAGGCACCTCCATCTCAGACCGCAACCTGGCTAAGCTATTAAACTTGTTGGCGAAATATCAACCGCGTGCGATCGGGCTTGATTTGATCCGCTCTCAGACCCAAGTTCCTGACCTGATTGCCCAATTTCGCCATAACGAAACCCTGATCAGCATTTGCAAAGTGGGCGACAACAAAGCCAATCCTTACGGGATTGCGCCCCAACCTGATATCCCGCTCGACAGTTTTCGAGTTGGGTTTAGCGATTTTGTAGTGGATGTAGCTAGTGGTGAAGTCATTCGCCGCCATTTACTTGGCATGAATTCTAAACATCAGCAAGAATCTCGCTGTCATGTTCCCACTGCCTTCAGCGTTGAATTAGCCTTACGGTATCTCCAATCCGATCTAGATGCAGCGGAAACCGGCTTGTTTCCACCGGCTGGCAACGAAACCTTTAAAATTCGGCTGATTCAATCGCCCAAAGACGTGATCCGAGTTCCCCATGGCTACGCATCCTTGTCTAATCCTGCGAATGAAGCTATTTTTCCCGCTTTACCATCGCGACTGGGTGGCTATCAAGGACAAGACCTAGACGGGAAGAGCAGTCAGATTTTGCTAAACTACCGCGCCGGAAACGATTTGCGAGATATTGCCATTCAAAAATCGCTGAGTTGGTTGCTTTCTCAAGAAAACCCTCCGTCGCCCCAAGAGTTAGATCAACTGATTCGAGACAAAGTGGTGTTAATCGGCGTAACTGCACGAGAAAAGGATGATTATCATAAAACACCTTATGGCAATACCTTCGACGATCGCACTCCTGGCATTTTTATCCATGCCCACATGCTGAGCCAACTGCTCAGCACAGTGTTGGATGGGCGACCGCTATTATGGGCATGGTCACCTTGGATTGATTGGGCTTGGATTGCAGGCTGGTCTACCCTGGGAGGGCTACTGGCGTGGGGCGTATCTCTCCGCAGTTCATCTCGGAGGGCGCTGTTGTCGATGGTCTTAGCCTTGGGAGTGTCTACCGGAGTGCTTTATGTGGTCTGCGCTGGATGTCTGATTATTTGGGCTGGCTGGGTTCCTATGGTTCCGGCTGGGTTGGGGCTGCTGATTGCAGGTAGCGGTGTAACGGTGATCTTAAGCCGCGTTTCAAGTCGAGCTTTGCAATAAATTTACTGGTATTAGGAGCAGAGTTATGAGCATTCAACCATGGAATTTAACGGTGGCGATCGCGTTGATCAGCAGTGTTGCAATCCAGATGATCAGCAGCACCGGAGCCGAGGTACCAATACAGCCAGCAACACTAGCGCAACTAGCACCGATGAAAATCGCTCAAAAATCGGGAGGCAATGTGCGGTTGGTGCGGCGAACTGTTCAGGGATCTGCAACGGGCGGTCGCATTCGGACTGGCTCTTCTCGGACTATAGAAAACAAGGCTGAACCCAGTATTTGTCCCAAAGCTGAACCTCCGCTGACTGCATTAGTTTCGTTTGAAGAACAGCCGCGACCCGACAAACCCCCAATAGTGAATGTGTGGGGCTACACCACTGTTGCTCAGCCTACCCTATGGTTTTACATGCCCTACACGCGAACCCAAGCGATCCCGGCTGACTTAACCGTGGTAGATGACAAGTCGTTTGCGATCGCCATTCCTCCAATCCCGGTTCAATTGCCAAACAAACCAGGCATCATAGCGGTTCGCATCCCTCCCTCAGCCCCAGCGCTAGAAATTGGCAAACGCTATCGTTGGGCGCTGACTTTAAACTGTGCATCTCCTAGTGCCAACACGAGTGACAAAATGCAGGTTGAAGGCGTGATTGTACGAGAAATGCCCAGCAAAGCAGCGATCGCGGAATTGGCAACTGCTAAAGGAGTTCAAAAAGCCGCGATCTATGCAGAGAATGGGTTTTGGCATGATGCCCTGACCACGTTGGCAGAACTGCGCCAAAAGAATGTTGCAGACCCGACCCTAAAAAGCGATTGGCAAAGTTTGTTAGAAAGCATGATGCTATCGGGTTCATCCAAAGAATTTAAACCAGCGGAACTGATAGACCAGCCGTTTGTAAATTAACGTCAGTTTGGGCTAAGCCAAAGCTCCCTGCTATCTGCATAAATTTTGAATGATAAAACTGCCAGTTCAGCCTATTCTATTTACTAGATATTCAAAACAAAGAGGTCATTATGGCGGCGATCGAGCGAGTTCCCACTGTTGTGTTCAAAACCCGTGTTCGCGATGAATCGGTTGAGGGTTCTAATCCGTTTCGCTGGCAAGATTCCACAACGCAGGATCTTTTTGGCGGCAAGCGAGTCATCGTGTTCTCTTTACCCGGTGCCTTCACGCCTACCTGCTCTACTAGTCACTTGCCTCGCTATGAAGCGCTCTATGAAGAATTTCAGGCGCACGGCGTTGATAGCATTATCTGTATTTCTGTAAATGATGCGTTTGTCATGTTCCAGTGGGGCAAGAACATGGGCACTGAGCGGGTGTTTTTGCTACCCGATGGTAATGGCGAGTTTACCCGCAAAATGGGAATGCTGGTTGATAAATCAAATGTAGGTTTTGGGATGCGTTCTTGGCGCTATTCGATGTTGGTGAATGATGGCGTGATTGAAAAGATGTTTGTTGAGCCAGAGTTTGGTGATAACTGTCCTATCGATCCGTTTGAAGTGTCGGATGCCGATACGATGATGAACTATTTGAAGAGCGCTCAAGTTGCTGCATGAGCGATCGCAGTAGCGTTACTCTGTAGCTAAAGCTATTAGCAATTCTGTGGGGGCGTTCCACAAAACGCCCTTACTAATGTCATCTTGAGGGAACTATGAGCTACGATTTTGACCTGTTTGTGATTGGGGCGGGTTCTGGTGGCATTGCCACGGCTCGACGGGCAGCCGAATATGGCGCAAAGGTTGGCATTGCTGAGTACGATCGCTTGGGCGGAACCTGTGTCAATCGAGGCTGCGTTCCCAAAAAATTGATGGTGTATGCCTCTCATTTTCCGGCAGTGTTTGAAGAAGCCAAGGGCTATGGCTGGAGTGAGGTAAAAAGCTCCCTCAATTGGAACACCATGATCACGGCGGTGAATGATGAAGTGACGCGCCTGAACGGGATTTATCAGCGGATGCTAGATGGTTCCAAAGTAGAGCTATTTCATGGACACGCTAGCTTTGTGGCTTCTCGCACGATCGCGATCGGTGATAAACAAATCACTGCGGAAAAAATTCTAATTGCAGTCGGTGGAAAACCTTATAGACCTAACATTCTAGGCATTGAGCACGCGATTGTTTCAGATGACATTTTTAACCTAAAAGAACAACCCAAACGACTCGTCATTTTAGGCGGTGGATATATTGGCTGCGAGTTCGCTTGCATCTTAAATGGCATGGGTACAGAAGTCATCCAAATCATTCGCGGCGACAAGCTTTTGCGCGGCTTTGATGATGATATTAGAACTGAAATTCAACAGGGAATGATCAACCACGGCATTCAACTCTATACGGGGGCGCAACTGATTGCGATCGAAAAAACAGACAATGGCGTTGCGGTTTCAGTGGGCACCGGAGACACCGTAGAAACCGTCTATGCGGATGCTGTGAGTTTGGCAGCCGTAGGACGAAAACCCAATTTGCACAACCTGGGATTGGAAAACACTGGGGTAAAACTGCACGATGGCGCGATCGCGGTTGATAAATATAGTCACACTGCCGAGGATCATATTTTTGCCCTAGGCGATTGTACGAATAATATCAATTTAACCCCAGTGGCAATTAATGAAGGTCGCGCCTTAGCAGATACCGTATTTGGCGGGAAGTCGCGCTTCACGAGCTACGAGAATATTCCTACCGCTGTGTTTACTTCACCCGAAGCGGCAACTGTTGGGCTGACAGAAGCCCAAGCTCGCGAACAATATGGCGACTCGATTAAAATCTATCGCTCAAAGTTTCGCCCGATGTATTACACCCTGGCAGGCAAAGATGAAAAGACGTTGATGAAGCTGATTGTGGATGAGAAAACCGACAAGGTGCTAGGCGCTCACATGGTCGGCGATCATGCGCCAGAAATTATTCAAGGCGTAGCGATCGCCCTCAAAATGGGAGCCACGAAAGCCAACTTTGATGCCACGATTGGCATTCATCCCAGTTCTGCCGAAGAATTCGTCACCATGCGGTAATTTGTCGAGACGGTAAGGAGAGGATAGAAAGGGCGATCGCTCTACTCTAATGTTCTAAACCAAGCCTCTAGATCGGCGATCGCCTCAAAATCCAACAGTGCTTCACCCAAGCTTTCTAACTGCTCTAAGGAAAGAGTGCTGATACGCGATCGCAACGCTTCAGGTAGATCGCCCACTTGTCGATTCAGCAACCGCAGAATCAGCGATCGTCCCTCTTCTTGCCTGCCTTCTTGCCTGCCTTCTTGCCTGCCTTCT
>CASBQE010000373.1 GCA_949127665.1 Synechococcales cyanobacterium PMM_0083 | reverse complement strand
GATTGGGGCGGTGTATTTGGGAACGGTTGGGGCGGCGGTAGTGTTGGTGAAACAAGGAAGAGGGAATAGGGCAGAGGGAACAGGGAAGAGAGAAATAGAGGGAGTGGGAGAGATCGAGTCAGTTAATACTCAACCAGCGATCGCTCCGTTTTCGCTCAGTACAATTGCGGTGGCGGCGTTTGCGCTGATTTTGATTGGGCGAGCGGCGTTGATGGCGCAAGTGCCGATTAATCAACTGGGGTTGGCAATTGGGATTTGTGGCTGGGTGTTGTGTTGGTTGGCGCGTCAGAACTCAGACCGTGCTGCTTGGATCAGGGCTGGAGTGGGTTTACTGATCGTGGGGTGGCTAGTGGCGGTGACGGTAATTCCCCCGTGGCAGGCGATCGCGGTCAGTGGGTTGGCGCTGTGGCTACTGGGCGATCGCTTGCGTCAGATTGGATCGCCGATTGATTTAACCATTGGCTTTTTGGTGGGCTTGCAAGCCTGCTGGTTGGGTTGGCGGGTGGTTCCCGCTGCTGTCCAAACCAGTATCCTGACATTTTTCACCCAACTTGCCGGAACCGATGGGATGCCGTTTGCTTTACTGGGGCTGGGTCTATTTCCCTATGTGCTGCTCGCGGTTGGTTTGGCGTTTCGTCTGAGGCAGTGGCAGCGCCCCGAACTAGCCCGATATGCAGAATTTTTGGCGCTGGGTTTGGGCAGTACATTGACCGTCATCAGCTTAGATAATGCCTGGGTGCGATCGCTCAACTTACTGCTGTCAGCAATCACGCTGATACTCATCACCGCAAAACGGGTTCAGCCATCTCCACCGCTGATTTACCTGACTCACGGCATTACTTTAGCGGCGATCGCCGCTGGAATTGATTGGCGGTTCCCTGCTCTGTCTAACATTAATTGGGCAGGCATATTGCTCGTTGGCATGGTGGTCGAATGGCTGATCAGCGTTGGCTGGATCGGCAGGAGACATCAAATCGGCGATCGCTCAGAAAGCATTCAATCCTCCGAACTTCTAACTCCGCGTTCATCCTGGCAATCTAGCGCCTGGTATTTTGGGTTGATTCTAGCAGCGGTGAGCTATGGGTTATTGGGGTTGAATATCTTGCAGGAGCAACTCGACTGGGGTGGAATCTGGCTAACGGCACCGCTGATGCTGACTCTGCTTGGGAGCCAGCGGCGATTTTCCTATGGCTACACCGCCTGTGGATTAAGCAGTCTGGCGCTGGTGCTGGTGCAGCCGCTCATGTTTTCGACGATCGCGGGACGATTGACCAGTCTCGGCATTGCCACAGCGCTAATGCTGCTGAATACTCGCCGAATGCAGCATTTATTTGCGGCAGTGCTAACCATTGGCTTTGGGCTAGGATTTTCTGCCGTTGCCGCTTGGGAGATTTTTGCTAATAACCGCACCGTTGGCTTTGCAACCGTCGTTTTAGCGATCGCGGTGCTGCTTTTTTGGCTGCTGCGGAGTTGGCTGCTTAACCCACCAAACAACCGCCTCAAGCATCTCTATCGGCAAGCCACAGATGGCTGGGCAATCGGGCTAACGCTGTTAACGCTGATTGTGCTTACTCTCAGCCAAATCATCGTTTACATAGAACTCGATAAACCTAATCCAAACTCCGCGATCGCCTCAGCCATTCTAATCACCGCGATCGGCTTGCGGCTGTGGCAGGGTAGTAGCAATCTCGGCTTCTACGCGATCGCCTGGAGCGTGGAACTCCTGCTCATCAGCACCATTGCCCTCACTGGGCGATCGCTCGACACTCTAGGCATCGCCAATCTTGCCCTCAGCTTAGTCACTCAGTTAGGCGGCGACTGGTGGATGGCAAACAGGCAGAGGCGAGGGGTAAGGGGCGAGGGGACGGAAGCTGGGGAAACAGAATCAACTCTGCCTCCCACCTCTTTTCATGTGGTTCCCATTCTTTACTCGCTTTTGGGAGTGGCGATTCAGCACCGCACGTTTACGGCGACCACGGGCTGGTATACCTTGGCGGCGGCGTTGGTAGGGCTGGGGGTGGGTCGTCGCCAAATATGGCTGCGATCGCTGACTTTGCTGTCCTTGGGTGGAGTGTCCCTTGCCGCCTATGAACTATTGTTTTATCAACTGTCGCAGGCAACAGGCGGCAGTCCGGGGGATGGCATCACGCTGCTGGCTGGCTTAGCCATAGGATTGGCGATCGCCTATCAGGTTCTCCAACGCTGGCTAGTTGCTTATCTACGATTTCCGAAATGGCTATGGCAGGCGATCGCCCACGCCCACTGGGGTTTAGGCTCAATCTTGCTGATTACCGCTCTACCCTCCACCTTAAGCGCTTCTGGTGAATGGCTGTGGACAGGCGCGATCGCAACGGCGGCAGCGTATGCGCTGGGAATGGGACGAAATAGGGAACAGGGAACAGGGAATAGGGAACAGGGAATAGGGAATAGGGAACAGGGAATAGGGGAAACTCCGGACTCGCCCCTCGCCCCTCCCCTGTGGATTTATGCCGGAATTGCCCAAGGCTTGCTGGCATTGACTTACTGGCTGCACCGCTGGCTATCGGATGTAGTGTTGATCGATTGGGCTGGGGCGATCGCGGCAATCGTGGCAATCTTTCTCTACTTTGCGCCTTGGCAGCGGTGGGGCTGGGATTGGCAGCCGTGGCGACAGGCGGCGATCGCGCTTCCTAGCATTGCAGTTCTGCTGACGGGCTGGGGCAGCAACATTCAAAGTCTGCTGATTGTGGCGGCGTTTTATGGCTGGTTGTCGAGCGCAGAACGGCGAGTCAGCTTCAGCTACATCAGTGTGCTGCTGGCAGATTGGGCAGTGGTGCGAATGCTGCATGAACGCGGAGCCGTAGAACCGCTGTGGGTCGCCGCTCTAATTGGGGCTTCGTTGCTATATGTCGTGCAGGTTGAGCCAAGTTTGCGATCGCCCAATCAACGAGAAACGCGCCATTGGTTGCGCTGCCTTGCCACAGGAATCATCAGCCTCACAGCGTTTTATCAAGCGCAAGTGAGCATCGCTGGCATACTTCCGCTGCTGGTCGGCTTGGGCGCGATCGCGATCGATTTAGGCTTCATCTTTGCCGGAGTGCTGCTGAGAATTCGAGCGCTGCTGTATGTTGGCACTGCCACCTTCATGCTGCAAGTGTTGTGGCAAGTGTGGCGGTTTATCAGTGATTATTCTCTGGTGCTGTGGGCGATCGGCATTGCAGTCGGGCTACTGTTGATCTGGATTGCCGCCACCTTTGAAGCCCGTCGCAGTCAGGTAAACAGCCTCCTGCAACGCTGGATTGTGGAACTTGACGATTGGGAGTGACCGCCTCAACGCAGCATCAGAATAAGTGGACAAAAACTTAGACTTATTGGCTGAACTTATGTCCTTAACAATTAGATACAATTAAAAGCAGAAAATCTAAAAAATTAATTCGATAGATAAATATGCAAACGTTTTAACTAGAGCTGTAGCGTGAGAATAATTGAGGATCATCCAATGTTGAGATGGCTACAAACAAAACAATTTTAAGAACGCTAGGATAGCCAGCCAGATAAATGGGAATCCTATCAACAGTTCCTTGAAAAGAGTCAAGTTGCTGAGCAATTGGGCACTGTTTGGGCGCACCTACGGCTACAGCAGCTTTGAAAATGGTGGATCTTGCCCTCACCCTAGATCTCTTTTCCAGAGCGGGAGAGGGACTTTGATAAAATCTTGTTTAGTTGCACATCATGTTTATTTATCAGGACTTACGCAAATCAACCGAAATTTGCCCCCAACGCCCAATTCTGCGGAGCTAGAGATCAAAGTCCCCCAGGATTGAGGGATTTAGGCGGCGAGTGCGTAAGTCGTATTTATAAAAAATTCATCTTGATTCAAGTTAATAACGGGGCAAAGTGATGGTGGAATTGTTTCAAACTCTGTTTTCTGCTGATTTGTATATGCCGCATGGGCAATGCTATCTCTGGCAAACTCCGCTGGTGGGACTGTATGTGGTCAGCGATGCCCTGATTGCGATCGCCTACTTTTTTATTCCCGCCATGCTGATTTACTTTGTGAAAAAGCGCGGCAACATGCCCTTTTCCAAAGTATTTGTGATGTTTGGCGCATTCATTCTTCTCTGCGGTGTGGGGCATCTGCTGGATATTGTCACGCTCTGGTATCCCATCTACTGGGTATCGGGCATCGAACGGGCATTCACCGCGCTCATTTCTGTCTACACCGCCCTCCAACTATTGGAACTGTTGCCCCAGTTTCTCGCCTTAAAAAGCCCTTGGCAGCTAGAGCAAGTTAACCAGGAGTTGGAAAAACAGATTGTCGAACGTCAGCAGGCTGAAGCAACCTTGCGGCAAATTGTGGCAACCACTGCATCTGTGACCACTGGAGAGTTTTTTGCAGCGTTGGTGCGAGATCTGGCTAAGGCTTTGGATGTTGCCTATGTGCTGGTCTCCGAAACGGTTGACGGTTCAGCAGAGCGGTTTCGCACCATTGCCTGTTGGTCGGTAGATCATTTAGCCGAACCCTTGGAGTATGACCTGCGGGGCACGCCCTGCCATAAGGTGGTGGAAAGCCAGCAAGTCTGTCATTTTGCAGACAATCTTCAGTCCTTATTTCCAGAGGCTCCCTTGCTGGCTGAAATGAATGCCATCAGCTATGTAGGCGTGCCGCTATTGGATGGCGCTCAAACAATTATTGGCAACCTCTGCATTTTTCACACTCAACCCTTGCCAGAGAATGAAAACGTGATCGCCCTAATGACCGTATTTGCAGCACGAGCAGCGGCAGAACTCCAGCGCAAATGGGCAGAGGATGCAAGAAACCAGCTTTATGATGAATTAGAAGTCCAGGTGCAGGCGCGGACGGCAGGACTGGTTCAAACCAATGGCGCTTTGGCGGCGGAAATGGAGGAACGAGCGATCGCAGAAGCAAACCTGCGCCATATGGCAGATCGGGAGCGCGCCACCACAAAAGCAATTCTGAGAATACGCCAAAGTTTAGATTTAGACACTATTTTTAGCGCCACTACGGCAGAGTTACGCCATGCCCTTCAGTGCGATCGCACCCTAATTTATCGCTTCAAACCTGACTGGAGCGGCATCGTAGTTGCAGAATCTGTGGGAGAGGGCTGGAACAGAATTGTGCCGATGGATGTGAATGACCCAGCCATAACCAAACTTGCAATCGACAAAGCCGATTGCGTCATCAAACGGATGGATGATGGATCTGAAATTCTGATTCGTGATACCCACCTACAAGCTCAGGAGGGCGGGCTTTATCGCGATAAATCTAACTATTGCTGCATTGAAGATATCTATACGGCTGGATTTAATGACTGCTATTTGGAGCTATTAGAATCCTTGCAAGCCCGCTCCTATGTGATCGTTCCTATTTTTTGCGGCACTCAGCTTTGGGGCTTGCTGGCAAACTACCAAAACGCGCATCCCCGCCAATGGGTAGAGTCTGAAATTCAAATTGCCGCCCAAGTGGGCATTCAACTAGCGGTCGCCGTTCAGCAATCTGAGTTATTGAGCCAAACGCAACAGCAGGCAACCGATCTTCTACAGGCAAAAGACCGCGCCGATGCCGCCAATCGCGCTAAAAGTGAGTTTTTGGCAAATATGAGCCATGAACTCCGCACGCCGCTGAATGCCATTTTGGGCTTCACTCAGCTAATGGCGCGCGATCGCTCTTTACTTTCCCCTCATCAAGAACACGTCAGCATCATCAATCGCAGCGGTGGTCATCTGCTCAAGCTGATCAACGATGTGCTTGAAATGTCCAAAATTGAAGCGGGGCGAATCTCTCTTAACGAAAACAATTTCGACTTGTATTCGCTGCTAGACAGTTTAGAGGACATATTTCGGCTAAGAGCAAAACTTAAAGGATTGCAACTGGTCTTTGAGCGCTCAGAAAATCTCCCGCAATACGTGATGGCGGATGAAAACAAGCTGCGCCAAATCTTGCTGAATCTACTAAGCAATTCGATTAAATTTACCCATCATGGGACTATCACGTTGCGAACCGGTCTGATCGGTCAAGCAAGTTGCGCTGCTAATGCAGGAACCCCGGTAGACTGCCCGTTGCTGCATTTTGAGATTGAAGATACTGGAGTGGGCATTGCTGATAATGAAATCCACAAGCTCTTTAAGCCGTTTGAACAGACTAGTGCAGGAATGAATTCGACCGAAGGAACTGGATTGGGGCTATCCATTAGCCAAAAATTTGTGCGCTTGATGGGCGGAGAAATCACAGTCGCCAGTCAGCTTGATCAAGGCAGCCAGTTTAGTTTTGACATTCTTATACGCTGTGCTGAACCCCGCTCAATTCAACCCCGAACAGTCATTCACCAGCCAGTGATTGGGCTAGCTCCCAACCAACCCACCTATCGAATTTTAATTGCAGAAGATAATGTGACCAATCGGCTGTTGCTATCAAAAATATTGACCATGGAGGGCTTTGAGCTACGAGAAGCGGTTAATGGAGCAGAGGCGATCGCCATTTGGCGAGATTGGCACCCCCATTTGATTTTGATGGATCTGCGGATGCCAATCTTAGATGGATTAGATGCAACCCGGCTGATTAAAGCCGAGCCACAAGGGCAAAACACAGTGATAATTGCCCTAACGGCTAGTGCCTTTGCCAATCAACGCCAAACTTTTTTTGCCGTTGGCTGCGATGATTTTATTTGTAAACCCTTTGAACAGCCAGAACTGTTTGAAAAAATCAGTCAGCATTTGGGGGTACAGTATCTCTATGAGGCGATCGCTGATGCTCAACAGGTCAGCGGGGAAGGTAGTGTGCAGCTATCCAAAAGCAGCCTCCAGAAAGGGCTTGCCCAAATGCCAGAAGATTGGAAAAAGCAACTGAGGCGCTCTGCCCTAGAAGGAAATGACGCACTAATTCCAGACCTTTTGGAGGAGATCTCTAGCGAACAAAGTGGATTAAAAACCGCGATCGCCCAGTTAGCTTCCAACTTCGATTTTGATCAAATTCTGCTGCTGCTAGAAGCTCCTGAAGCTTGATTGAACGAGCGATCGCAGCTTTTTTGGTCATCCCCATATTTCATACACTGTCAATACAGACCCTCCAGGGTAATCGCATCGTCATGAAGCAAGCAAGCAAAATTCTAGATTCCAAGTTAACATGACACTGTCAAAATCAGAACAAGTCTCAGAACGAAGCATCGTTGGCAGACCTCCGCCTCCAAAAGCCTCGACTAGTGACACCCATTCAACTCGCTTTGCCCACCGCCTAGTCAACGT
>CASBQE010000372.1 GCA_949127665.1 Synechococcales cyanobacterium PMM_0083 | reverse complement strand
GCTGGTGAACCGCTCCCCTATGGTCTGGCAGATGATGGGTTTGGCGGAACATTGCGAGATTCTACTGCCAATGCGTTTTCTGCAAACTTTGATTGGCTGGTGACCAAAAATTTTGGTGTATTCGGACGCTATTCCTATGGCATTACCAATATCAATCCTAGAAATCTTAATCGGTCGGGGGGCGATGTGAGAGTGCAATCGTTTCAGGTTGGTTTGGGCTTTCCAGATTTGTTGAAAAAGGGAGCCTTAGGGGTTCTTTCGTTCGTGGTGCCGCAGGATTATAAAGCGGGAACTCGATTTTTGCTGTCTGGTGCTGGCGATCGCGGCATTCAGTATGAAATTGAAGCCTCTTACTACTATCCTTTAACCGATAACTTAGCATTGGTGCCTGCCTTTTATGCCATTGTCAATCCCAATAACTTTGATGCAAATCCCACGGTTTTTGTGGGGAATTTGCGCGCTCAGTTCAAGTTCTAGTGTGTATGGATGGAGGTGCGTATGATTGCAACGGTGCCGCTGGTGGTGAATGGCGATCGCCTAAACCAAAGTATTGATCAATTAGCCGCGATCGGCAAACTGGAAAATGGTGGCGTTTGCCGGATTGCCTTTACCGCTGAAGACTTGCTAGCGCGTCAACTAATCCAATCCTGGATGATTGACGCAGGCATGACTGTTCAAATTGACGCGGCTGGCAACCTGATTGGTCGCTATGCTGGCACAAGCGCAGGTGCGGCATCTCTGGCAACAGGATCTCATATCGACACGGTGCCCGTGGGCGGTCGGTATGATGGCTGCTTGGGCGTGTTAGCTGGACTCGAAGTGGTGCGAACTCTCAACGAAAATAAAGTTCGTTTGAATCATCCGCTTGAAGTGATTGTGTTCACCGATGAAGAGCGATCGGTGATTGGCTCTAAGACAATGGCAGGGGAAATTAAGGAAGCACCAGAACACTACTGCCGCTTGGATGGCACCCCGATCCAGCCCTGTTTAGAAAAAGTAGGCGGAAACTGGGAGCAAATTGCTCAGGCGAAACGCGATCGCAGTGATATTGCGGCTTTTGTGGAACTGCATGTAGAGCAGGGTGGCGTGTTGGAACATCGACAAGTTCCTCTGGGCGTGGTGGCTGGCGTAGTCGGGCAATATCGGTTTGCGGTCGATGTGGTGGGTCGCCCCAACCATGCGGGCACGACACCAATGCATATGCGAAAGGATGCCCTGTTTGCTGCCGCGCAAATGGTGGTAGCCATTAACAAAATTGCTGTGGATACTCCAGGCGATCAAGTGGCGACAGTTGGGTTTATGAATGTCTATCCCAATGCGACCAACACCATTCCGGGCAAAGTCGATTTTCGGATTGACCTGCGTGATCTGTCTCAGCAGAATTTGGAGTTTTTAAAGGGACAAATTGAGGCGCAAATTCGGGCGATCGCGGCTGAAACAGGCACCGAAATCACGATGCGTCAAACGCTGCACATTTTGCCGACGCTGGCTGCTCCCCACATCATGGACGTGATCGAAGAGGTGTGTCAGGAAATGCAGTTGGGCTACACCCACCTCCCCAGCCGCGCCGGACACGATGCTCAAGAGATTGGGCGCATCACCGATATGGGCATGATTTTTGTGCCCAGTCGCGCCGGAATCAGCCATTCCGAAGACGAATACACCACTCCTGAAGAATGCACTCAAGGCGCAAATGTTTTGCTGAAAACCTTTTTAAAACTCGATCGCTTGTATGAGTAAGGGCGAGGGGCAAGGGGCGAGGGGCGAGAGGGTAGAAGAGAAAGGGGCTAGAAATAACTCTGTGATTCAGCCCGCGATCGCAGCGAGTAAACTGGTAGTTCGATGGTTCAATCCCCCTGTCCCATAGTATTGGTGTCGTCTATGAAATTTGGAGTGATTGTGTTTCCAGGGTCAAATTGCGATCGCGATGTTGCTTATGTGACCCGCGATTTGTTGCGGCAACCAACCCGGATGATCTGGCATGAAGACAGCGATTTGTCGGACGTAGATGTAGTGATCATTCCCGGCGGATTTAGCTACGGAGATTACCTCCGCTGTGGGGCGATCGCCCGGTTTTCTCCGGCGATGCGAGCTGTAATAGACCACGCTGATCAAGGTAAGTATGTCCTGGGAATTTGCAATGGACTTCAGGTGTTGACCGAGGCAAAATTATTGCCGGGGGCGCTGGTGAGAAATCGGGATCTTCACTTCATTTGCGATCGGGTGCCGCTGCGAGTCGAGCGCACCGATTTGTTATGGACAAGTCACTATCGACCCGGCGAAGTGATTACACTGCCGATCGCTCATGGTGAAGGCAGCTACTATGCCGATGCTGACACGCTCAAAGCCTTAGAAGATAATCGCCAAGTTTTATTTCGCTACTGCTCAGCCGATGGCACACCCGATTCTGCGAATAATCCCAATGGCTCTCTCCAAAACATCGCTGGAATTTGCAATCTTCAAGGCAACGTTCTCGGCATGATGCCCCATCCCGAACGAGCCGCCGATCCCGCTTTGGGCGCAACTGACGGCATTCGGCTATTTCACGGGATGCTAGCGGCACTTGGCGGAGACATTCCAGCGAAGATAATCGGCTAATTCTCACTTTATCTTTGTATTTCGTTACAATTTTGTTCTTAAACATTTGTAAACTGTATACCAGGCACTTTTAGATGCCCCACTCTTTGAAGGATTTCCTATGAAGCAACTGGTTGTCATTGAGCGCGTCTGCCTCGTCGGTCACGTTCTATCCTTAGTATTTGGCTTGGCTGGTTTACTGCTGGTTTTGCCCAATCCTCAATTCATCGCTCAGCTACCTTCTTTTGGTCAGCAGCTATTTGGGCTATCTATGGCAAATGGTGGAGTCGTCTACATTGTGCTGGGTGCTGTAGCCGTTGCGCTATATGCCCATCGCACTTTGGGCTGGCAAAACTTACTAGGATTCATGCTTCCGGCTGTATTTTTATCGTTGGGCAGTGAGCTATTGGGAACTAGCACTGGGTTTCCCTTTGGTCACTACAGCTACCTCAGTGGCTTAGGCTACAAAATCGCTGGCTTGGTGCCATTCACAATTCCCCTTTCCTGGTTTTATCTAGGCTTTTCGACTTATGTGTTGGCACGAAGCGGATTGGAAGCCAAAGGGATGAATGGATGGAGTGCAAAAATCGGCGGGATTGCGATCGGTGCCATTCTCTTAACCGCTTGGGATTTTGTCCTCGATCCAGCGATGAGTCAGGCGGCTTACCCGTTTTGGGAATTTCAAGACGTGGGCGAATTTTTTGGAATGCCCTATCGCAACATCACGGGTTGGCTAGGAACTGGACTGGTGTTTATGACAGTAGCAACAGTGTTTTGGCGATCGCCAGCCCTGCCGCTCAAGCGCAGTCAGTTAGCAACTCCATTGGTCATATATCTGGTGAATTTTGCCTTTGGGGCTTTGATCACGATCGCCCAGTTAGATGTGCGGTTCTGGATTCCAACCGCAATCAGTGTGGTAGTGGGAGTCATGCCCGCGATCGCGCTTTGGTGGAGCGCTGGAGCCGAGGAAGTAATTCGAGAATCTGAAATCGCTCCATTTCAATCTCTCTAATTACCCCGATAATCACGCAATAGTTCACTCGATACAAGGTCAATTCGGTTGATTAGTTTATTCGCACAATTTGGCGGGCATTTGGCGCAAGTAGCACTGAAAGCGGATGAGTTGCCAAATGTCAGTTTTTTTGTGCTGTTGTTAGCCCAACTTCCCGCTGCCGCCATTTTGCTATCGCGGTTGCTCAGAGGACCCACCCGATTTCCGCCCTTGCGTCCGCAACGCGCCCAACCCGCATTTTTGGGCAAAGTCAGTGTTGTCGTGCCAACGCTGAACGAAGCAGAGCGGATCGCGCCTTGCTTAGAAGGGCTGAGTCGGCAAAGTTATGAAGTGCGAGAAGTGATCGTGGTGGATAGCTATTCCACCGATGCCACGCCGGATCTGGTCAAAGCGAAACAGCAACAAGATCCCCGGTTTCGGCTGATGAATGATGATCCCTTGCCAACCGATTGGGTCGGTCGTCCTTGGGCACTGCACAACGGATTTTTGGCAAGTTCTGAGCAAAGCGACTGGATTTTAGGAGTGGATGCGGATACCCAACCCCAGCCCGGTCTGGTGGCAAGTTTGTTAGAAACGGCGATCGCTCACAATTACGATTTGATTTCCCTATCGCCTCAATTTATCTTGAGCTATCCAGGTGAAATTTGGCTACAGCCTGCCCTCTTGATGACGCTAGTGTATCGGTTTGGAGCAGCCGGAGAAACGAATAGCGCTCCAGAACGGGTGATGGCAAATGGACAATGCTTTTTCTGTCGGCGATCGCTCCTATCCCAGGTGAATGGCTACACCAGCGCCAAGCGATCATTCTGTGACGATGTGACTCTGGCGCGAGAAATCGCCGCCCAAGGTGCGAAAGTCGGCTTTTTAGATGGAGCCAACGTCTTAAAAGTGCGAATGTATGAAGGCGCAGCGGAAACCTGGAAAGAATGGGGGCGATCGCTCGATCTAAAAGATGCCGCTTCCCCCGCCCAAGTGTGGGGCGACTGGCTGTTTTTACTGCTCGTGCAGGGCTTGCCATTGCCCCTAACAATTTTGCTGTCAATCCTGATGAGCAGCGGACAGACGACTCTGGCAATGCAAAGTTTACTCGCGTTAAACCTGCTGCTGCTGTTGATTCGGATTGGGCTAAATTTTGCGATCGCCCCTTCCTACGATTTCTCGCAAGCCAAAGCTTCCTGGCTATTTTGGCTTTCTCCGCTTGCCGACCCCCTTGCCGTTTTGCGAATTTTTCTCTCCTCTATCCAAACTCCCAAAAGCTGGCGAGGCAGAACCTACGAAGGATAAGCTGAATTTTTTACAGAACGAGCCATCAGAATACGGGTAATGCTGGGGCGATCGCCGATAGCCATAAAAATCTGAAGACATATATATAAAGATTCTGCCTATTCACCCCAAACGGCATAATATACAGGACGATTCCGCTCATCTACTTACTTGAGAGTGTTATACGGAAACTTTCAGTCTAATCAAGAGTTATGCGTCAAAAGGCGAGACTACGAAGAACTATATGGACGACCAAAAGCAAAAGAGCACTGTTCGGCAACGCGCTGATAAAATAAAGCTATATAAGTGCAAGAATCTAATCGCGGTCATTGAAAACCCGAACGATATAGTAAATATCGGCACGATTATAAGAAATGTAAACGCCTTGGGAGTAGAAAAAGCCTATGTCATAGATCCCAGAGGCAGCTTGCCTGACGACTGGGAAGATATGCGGGAAAGGAAATCACTGTCCAAAACATCTGTTTCCGCAATCAAGTGGAGCTTCGTAAAAAGATTTGATAGTACAGAAGCGTGCATAGCACACTTGGAGAAGAACCAGTTTGTTTCTATTGTCACGTCCCCACATGTAAAGGGAATGAACAATGTCGTTCTGCATGAAGGTGACTACACTACTCAGACCAAATTGGCGGTATGGTTTGGAAATGAGTCGAGAGGAATAAGCGATCTCGCGATACAGAATAGTGAAATGTGTGTAAACATTCCTATGTTTGGCATGATCGAAAGCCTAAATTTGGGAACCACGTCAGGAATAGTTTTGTATGAAATAACAAAACAAAGGCGTGAGTATCAAAGCAAATACAAACGTAGAGGAAAACGTGGAAAAATTGATCCATAACAACCCGGCTGGAGTGGACTTGCAGGGATGTCCAGTGTTGCGATAAAGGTGATCAGTTGCCGCTCAACCGGAACGTTAAACCCGAATTTAGACGCGATCGCGCTGATGGGTAAAATCTATTGCAAGGTGAGCGCGAGCGATGGAACACCAAGACAATATCCATGCCTAGAAAGATTCGAGAGTTGAAAGCTCAGATTGCGCGGGAAGGATTTGCTTACTTGCCCAAGCGCGGTAAAGGC